>JAGXOF010000009.1:5136-18153 GCA_023660035.1 Dehalococcoidia bacterium LH_S1 | reverse complement strand
ACAGAAATTGCCCCGGTCGATGCTATCGTCCAGCGAATGGGGAGGGTTAACCGATATGGAAAGCGTGCGCCAACGCCAATCTTTGTCTTTAATGAATGGGATGAGGGCTCCGAGAAAATTTATGGGAAAGATGCACTTAATATAAGCAGAGAGGTTTTCAGCGAGCTCCCTTCTCAACCCACTAACAGAGAACTGGTGGAAGCAGCAAATGTGCTCTATGGACGAATAGCGACAAGCGAGGAATATGTAGATGAACTCGTAAAGGGTAAGGAAACCCTTGATGATGTTCAAAGGAAACTTGGCTGCTATACTATGGACCTTTCTGAGGAGGAGTTGAGGGAGAAATTTGCCACCAGGACAGGAACTATTTCCATTGACGTGATTCCTGAACGTTTTTTGGGGGAAGCTTACGCCATGATGGATAAGAAAGAGAAATGGAGGCTTGTCGAACTCCTCGTCCCAATCCCAATCCATTGGCTTTTCGCTTTCAAGGATCACTTCTTCTCTTCAGATATTGGTTACTTTGTCACGGACCTGCATTATGATGAAGAAATCGGTCTCTCGCCGGAAGAAGCACTAGAAGGGAGCCCTAAGGCCAGGATTATTTAATGATTACAACCACCATCACCGAATCGGAATTTGAGGACCTCAAGGTCGGGGGGACGGAGGTTAATTACTTCATTGTCTGTCCGCGCAAGCTGTGGCTCTATGCCCATCGACTGCAACTGGAGAGCTCCAGCGACCGGGTGGGCCTGGGAAAGCTCCTCCATGAAGAAGCCTATCCTCGTGAGCAGAAACATGAGCTTTTAATAGATTCCCTTATCAAGATAGATGTAATGGAGGGGAGCGGAAAAGTGGTGGAGGTCAAGCATTCGCAGGGGATAAAAAAGGCAGGTCAACTTCAGGTGCTGTACTATCTCTATTACCTCAAACGGAAAGGGTTGACCGGTCTTACCGGGGAACTCCGCTTTCCTCGACAGCGCCGTACCGAATCCGTGGAGTTGACAGCGAGTGAAGAGCAGGATGTGGAGCACACATTGAGAGAGGTCGAGAAGGTCAGGCAACTACCGATGCCCCCGGCTGCGGAGTGGAAGGGAACCTGCCGCTCGTGCGCCTATGCCGAGTTCTGCTGGGGATGATGATAAGCCACAGACATCACCGGGGGAAAAGGGAGTTCTCTATGCCCTCTGTGGCTGAAGAATAAAATGAAACAACCGTTCTACATCTTCTCCGATGGCAAGCTGGAGCGCCGACAGAACACCCTGGCCTTTGTTGATGGCGAGGGTAAGAAGAAATATGTCCCCGTGGAGAACACCTCCGAACTGAACATCTTCGGGGAGCTGGATATCAACAAACGGCTGATGGAGTTCCTCACCCAGAGTGAAATTCTGCTCCATTTTTTCAACCACTATGGCTATTATATCGGCTCGTACTACCCCAGGGAGCATTACAACTCCGGTTGGCTCCTCCTTAATCAAGCCGAATATTATAATGATCCGGCGAAGCGGCTCGATTTGGCCCGCCGATTCGTAAGCGGGGCGACAGAGAACATGAAACGGATTCTGACCTACTACATTCGCCGCGGCGCCGATGTGCAAGGGGCGCTCGATGCCATCGAGTCAGCGGCCTGCCTTATCGATCAACAGGGCTCCAACGATGCGCTTATGGCGGTCGAGGGCAATCTGCGGGAGGCGTATTACGGAGCCTTCGATACCATCTTGAAGCAGGAGGGCTTTTCCTTTGAAAAGCGCAGTCGCCGGCCGCCGGAGAATCGATTGAATGCCTTGATCAGCTTCGGGAACTCGCTCATGTACGTGGCAGTCCTCAGCGAGATCTACCGTACTCACCTTGACCCGCGTATCGGTTTCCTGCATACTACCAACTTCCGGCGTTTCAGTCTGAACCTGGACGTGGCCGAGATTTTCAAGCCAGTGCTGGTTGACCGGCTGATCTTCTCGCTTCTCAACAGGCAACAGATTCAAGCGAGACATTTCTCTGAATCCGCCGGCGGAATACTGCTTACTGAGGCAGGCCGCAAGATATTCGTCGAGGAGTGGGAAAAGCGGCTTCACTCAACGATCGATCACCCGCGGTTGAAACGGAAAGTATCCTACCGTCGTCTGGTTCGCCTCGATCTCTACAAGATTGAGAAGCATCTCCTCGGCGATGAGAACTATGGTCCCTATGTTGCGAGGTGGTGAAGCGTGTTTGTCATAATGGCCTACGATGTCAACGTGGACAGGGTAAACAAGGTGCTCAAGATTGGAAGAAGGTATCTAAACTGGGTCCAGAACTCGCTCCTGGAGGGTGAGCTTACGAAGGCTCAACTGGAAAGGATGAAGAGGGATATAAAAAAGGTCATTGATAAGGATGAAGACTCGGTGGTTTTCTACTTTCTCAGGCGGCAGCAATACATGCAGCGAGAGATCATAGGACAGGACAAGGGCGGCGTATCGCTGGTCCTGTGATTCTGCCGGTGCGGGGTTGTCGACCCCCGGTAGCGTAAAATGACGAGTGGTTCGACAATGGATGAATGATGCCTTATTTGAACTCAGGACAAAGCTGTTTGATGCTGATGGATATTGACATTGGAGGGGCAATAGCGTTATAATTTGTATAGTTCGAGCGCCACAAAATGTGAAGGGGACAAACTTGAGTTACTAGCCTACCTATGAGGAATTGAAACGAGTATGTGGGGATCGGAAGACTTGGAAACGAAGGAAGTTACTAGCCTACCTATGAGGAATTGAAACTCTCGATCTGAGAATCAAGATGCAATATGATACAGGGTTACTAGCCTACCTATGAGGAATTGAAACAATACGGGCTGCCTTCCCTGCCGACTGGCGTTGCACAGTTACTAGCCTACCTATGAGGAATTGAAACAGAACTTGCCGTATTTCAGAAGTTGCAATGTCTCGCGTTACTAGCCTACCTATGAGGAATTGAAACGGTATCTCCTTAAACTACCCATCCAAATACGATAAGGGTTACTAGCCTACCTATGAGGAATTGAAACTGTTGAATTTTTGGTTTTCTGTTTTTAGCTGACTGAGTTACTAGCCTACCTATGAGGAATTGAAACCGAAATATCCTGTAGCTAGCCTCTGTTCGAGCCTCGTTACTAGCCTACCTATGAGGAATTGAAACAATTGTGGTTCTCATTCATATCTTCGTCCATCACATAGTTACTAGCCTACCTATGAGGAATTGAAACAAGGGCATAGCTATTCTGCTCGATCCAGAGGATGTGCGTTACTAGCCTACCTATGAGGAATTGAAACTCAGCAGCAAAACTATTGTAAAGCACAGGCCCTACAGTTACTAGCCTACCTATGAGGAATTGAAACAGGCTCTTATAGAAAGGGAGTTAACTAAGCAAGGCTAGTTACTAGCCTACCTATGAGGAATTGAAACTAGAGTCATAAATAGTTCCTGCAACAGGTCCTCGCGGTTACTAGCCTACCTATGAGGAATTGAAACAAGGATGGTTACGTCTGCAAAGCGTCCAACGCGGCCCGTTACTAGCCTACCTATGAGGAATTGAAACCCTTATAATTTTTATTTACAATTACAGTATATCTATAGTTACTAGCCTACCTATGAGGAATTGAAACTACAAACTCCACCAGCCCTAAAGCAACCAAATGTCGGTTACTAGCCTACCTATGAGGAATTGAAACTAAGCTATTGTGTCGCTATCCGTTGGTGTGTAGACAGTTACTAGCCTACCTATGAGGGATTGAAACTAGGGAACCTCATAGTAAGGATTAGAGCCGAGGCAGTTATTAGCCTACCTATGAGGGATTGAAACTCAGTTAGCCCGATCCCAATCACTATTACGTTTTTCAAGGTTATTAGCCTACCTATGAGGGGTTGAAACGGTGATACTCGACTTGCCAATTCCCGGCTCTCCCCATGTTATTAGCCTACCTATGAGGGATTGAAACTAGGGCGAGTCCGGCCAGGGCATCTCGTTTGGAGTTAAGTTATTAGCCTACCTATGAGGGATTGGAATGAACCCAAAAATCACCCTGAACATTTTGGTCCGCTTCCGGGACATCGATTCCATGGGGCATGTGAACAACGCAGTCTTCTTCACCTATTTCGAAGAAGGTCGCGTCGCTCTTGTCCAGGAATTGTTCGGACTAGAGCGAGCAACTGATTTTCAGTTTATCCTGGCCCATCTCAGTTGTGACTATCTCCGGCCGGTCAAGCTCAACGACAGCCTCACTCTTCAGGTCTGGATAAGCTATATCGGGACAAAGCGTTTCGACATGCAGTATGAACTGCTGAACAGCAACGACGAGACCATGGTCCATGCCCGGGGGCAATCGAGCCAGGTTTTTTACGACTATCAGGAGAATCAATCCAAACCCATCCCGGATGACATACGAAAACGTCTAAGCCTCTATAAAATTGAAAAGTAAATAAACAGGCCTTTTCCAGGGTTTAAAATCTGGAAAAGGCCTGTTTTTACAAGTTGCTAGCCTACCTATGAGGGATTGAAACGGAGTGGGGTTTACAGTAAAATTATGCACGAGAACGGTTACTAGCCTACCTATAAGGGATTGAAACTAGCTGAGCCAAAGACTTGAGCTGAGCCAAAGACCCGGGTTACTAGCCTACCTATGAGGGATTGAAACGGTCTTCCTGTGTCTGTATAATGTATCGTGACATAGTTACTAGCCTACCTATAGGGGATGGAAATCAAAGGCTTGTCAGTTCATCTTCAGCCCTCTAAAAAATTCAACAGGAAATAGGGGGGCCTATTATTGACATATGAGGAAAGCTTATGGAAGCTGATAGATACCCAAACCTCAGATATAGGTCATAGGCTAACGGTGAGCAGTATATTTATGGCTATTGATTCCTTCCTTGTAGGACTGGTAGTTAACGGATCTTATGACAATTTATTGTCAATATCTACAGTTGTATTAGCTTTGATCACCTTTTTTATTCTCATAGTAGCTATTATTCTCCTACGCAGAGCACAATATTTCATGCGAACGTTTAATCTCAGGGAATATCAGATGCTCCCTCAGGATTTAAGGGAGATATCGCTGAAAATCATCTAATTTTGAGAGGGATAGAGAACTGGGCAGAGCGATAGATTGTAATACATTTTCGATTTTCCTTCTCGTGATCGGGCTTGTGCTATGTTTAATTGCATTAAATTAAAAAAGGAGGAGTGATGAAGCGTCCAAACAGAGTTACCAGGCAATTTGCTAAGCGAGAGAGTCAAATGGTTGAAATAAGAGGGATAGAACTTGAGAAAAAGATACGGAATTTAAGCGAAGAAGATAAGGTAAAAGTTATTAGGACTGTTCTGGGAACCACTGATGGAAGTAAGAGGAATAAGACTAACAAACGTCAAATTAGAAGGTTAGAAATAGATTGAGGTGGATATGGAGTTACAAATCAAAACACTGACCCCGTTGTGGACCGGCGGCGTTGAGACAGGGCGCATGGATCGCCTCCACGAAACGGGCATCATCGGCAGCCTGCGCTGGTGGTACGAGGCCATCCTGCGAGGGCTTGGGGCGTATGTGTGTGATCCGACTTCGGACACTCCAGAATATCGCTGCCAGTTTGATACCGATGCTTATCAGAAAGCTTTGCGAGAAGGGCAGGACAAAAGTGAGGCAATGCAAGCCGGCTTGCAAAACGTCTGCCCTGTCTGCCGTTTATTCGGCTGCACAGGTTGGAAACGCCGTTTCAATCTGTCTATCGAAGCCTCGCCAAATTTACTAACCCCGTTTTGGCTGGCCACGCTTGACAAACAGCAAAAATCCAACCATTGGTGGCTCTCCCAGGTCTTCAAGACAGACAACAACAAGGTATACCTTGACGATTCCCTAACGCTCCAGGCTCGTTTCATCCGTGGTTACGAACACTATGAAGAGGTCCTGAAAGCTCTGCTTTCCTTGATGGCGAACTATGGGGCTATTGGATCAAGAACTCAGTATGGATTTGGCCAGTTTGCTTATCCAGATGCCTACTCACCCGCGAAGAGTATGGGTATTTTGCGGCAACAAGCCATCACCCTAATAAAAACTAAGAAACATGCAAGTAATTTCTACTCCCTGCAGGATTTCTGGTGCCTGCAATGCCAGATTCCCAGCGATGATGAACGGATTAAGGAATTTCATCAAAAGGCCTATGTCATTGGTGATAAAGGGACATTCGAACAGTATAAAAACCGCTGCTTGCCCGTGTCGTTCGACATCCGCTACAAACTGCCCCGGCACCGGGACTACGGTATGAGGCAGGCCTACCGCTTAGCTGAGGGGAAAAGAAATGCTCAGCAATTTTTCGGGACAGTACAAGACAAAGACCGGTGGGGAAGTCGCGTCTTCGTCAGTCATCTCTACAAAAGAAATGACAAGGATAGAGACTACCAGCTTCGGGTATGGGGTTTCACTAAGCCTGAGCTAATGACCAACATAGAAGAAAGCTTGCGGAATATTTTCCCAAGCTCATTACCACCGGAAAAATCAACTGGACCAGATTTGCTGTGTAGGAAGGAGTGAGCCACATGAAGTTAGATTTCTATGCCTCCCAAATGAACGAGGACGTAAAAAGTGCGATTAACGAACTCGGTAGGCAAGAGAAAGTTAAAAAAGGGGAGGAAGAAGCAAAGCGTCAGCGAAAACAATTACTTAAACAGGCTGAGCCTTCCCTTATCTACCATTATTTAGCGGCGACAGGCACGGCAGATAAGGATGCTTTTCGCGCAGCATGGCAAACAAACCCCATATCTGTATCTCCCCAGGAATGGCTTGACCTGCTAAAGGACTCACCTGATTTAACCACCTTACCTCCCGGTTCTTTCCTTATCCGCTTTACCTTTAAACTGCAACAACCCTATGTCTCTCGGGACGACAATGATTTTTATATCATTGACAACCCGCTGGTGCAGGATAAGGTATTCCGCTGGCCCATGGTCCGCCCATCTGCCTGGAAGGGTTCTCTCATCCATGCGCTCTGGCAGTTGGGCTATGCAAAGGAAGACAGAGGAAAGAAAGGGGAACAAGTCAGGCGATTGTTCGGCACGGTCAATGATGACCAGCCTGACGCCGGCAAACGTGGCCGTCTCTACCTGTACCCTACCTTTTTCACCCAGAGCGGCCTGGAGGTTATCAATCCCCACGAACGGGAACGGCGCGTGGGGAAGCTCCCCATTCTTATGGAATGCGTCCCCGCCGGAACAAGTAGCAACTTCTCCCTGCTCTACATCCCGTTTGGCCGCATCGGTGAAGATGCACAGGAAACCCGCCAGGAGGTCGCCGCCGACCTGCAATTGGTCGCTGAAGGCCTCCAAGCCATGATGACTACCTACGGCTTTGGCGCCAAGGTAAGCAGCGGGTTTGGGTTGGTTGCCGTAATAAGTGATGGAACTGTCGTTGTCAACTATCCGGATGAAAAAACTCAACCTGCACCGCCTGTTGAACCAGAGAGCGTTCATGTTGCAGAGCGAGCCTTCGCTGATTGGGAACAATTGCAGTCCAAAGCGGCTGAAGTGGCTAAATTGATCACGGGAGGTTGTGTATGGAACAACTGAAGGCCCTGGCCCAATACAGGGATGCCATTCTGCTGGCAGAATTGGCGGGATTGCTTCACAACGTGGGCAAGCTGGATCCTAACTTTCTCGCGAGCGTAGTGTGTGATAAAGGTAAAGCTGAAGCTGTTAATCTACTCAAACAGCACAATCAATATGTACGGGATTATGCTTCTAAACGATTTGCCAAGCCAGCAGAAGATATCCTTGACGCAAGGGTAAAATCACTTCTGGCAAGTAAAACTCCACTAGCCAAGAGTCAGTTACCTGCCCCTCCTGGCAATAGTGCTTTGAAGGAAAGAGAGAAAAAAGCTGCTGAAGAATTCAATAAATTCTATCGTGGAGTCGGACCACTAAGTGACGACCAAGCCAGGGCATTATCCGAAAAAATTCTTAAAGTATGCGGGGAAGAATGGCGATTAACGGATTTATTAACCCTATTTTGGGATGAGTTCTTTTACAAACCCCCAAATGATGATTACCAACGCATCTATGCTTTAGACCCTTGGCTTCGCTGTCGACCAAATGGTCTGCCACACTTGCTGATCCACGCCCATGGAGAAAACTCAGGCTCGGAAAAGTATCAGATTGAGCAGGATGAAGAGACAGGGATAACTATCCACAAAGACGTTACGATAGGAAAAAAATCATTCTTCGAGAATTTACGAATTGCCACGGCATTTGGTTACGAAGTAGACATTCCAGTATGGGACCTTCAAGCTAAGCGGCAATATCTCATAAATCAGTTGCCTGACTTGTCATTGAACGATGAAAAATGGCGATGTCCATTTCAAGAAACTCTGCAACATGGTCTGGGCGATACCCAACGGCCAATTAACGAAATCACCCTCTGGGATTATGCCTCATCCATTGTGGCACTCTTCAAAACCAGCATTGCAAAAAGCTTTCTTGAAGGCGCCGTTGTCAATGCGAACCTAATGTGCTGGCATTTGCTTGGTGTTCATTTTGATGGACTGGACTACATTTTGCAAGCCACACGCATTACAGACTTGCTTGGCCGTCGGCAGCGATTCCAAGAAACACTTGACCAAATTTCCACTACCCTGACGCAAGAAATACCTATTGCCAGCCGGGTCTACCAGGATGAAAATGGCCTGTTTTTTGTCGTACCTGACTCGGACGAACTCAATCTGGAAGATTTGAAAAGCCTTATTGAAGAGCAACTTCAAGGGAGTAAATTTGATGACTTACGGCCGCATATTGACTGGAGCAAAAAACCGCTGCGTGGCAAGCAACTCAATTTGGGCCAGGAAATCAATCGTCAGGAAATCAATCGTCAAGATAAAGTCAGTCGACCCTCAATTGACCCTGAAAAGGTCAAGGAATGGTGGCAAAACAGTGCCACTGAAATTTGTACAGTTTGCGGCTTACGTCCCGCAATCAACAGGGAAACAAACTATTGTTCAATCTGCAAAAACAATCGCCAAAGCCGTGTCCAACCCTGGTTAGAGAACCCCAATTCCACCATTTGGCTGGAGGAAGTTGCCGATAGCAATGGCCGCATGGCGCTGCTCACCGGCCAATTTCCACTTGACCATTGGCTGAATGGAGAATTAGTCGAATCTTTGGCTTTAGGGATAAATGAAAGGAGGGAACAACCCGTTCCCAAGTATGCCTCTTTTCCACGTATACAACGCATCTGGCGCACAACCCAAGCCTTCTGGCGAGAAATTGAGGACAAGATAAAGGAAAAAAACCTTGCGGACAACAGGCGGCTGAAAATATCCTTGGCCAATCAGCCGAATTCACAAGCCAACATGACCTATGAACTGAATTTGCTCGGCCGCACCCGCATGAGCGTCATATGGGATGGCTCTTACCTTATCAGTATTGACAACCTGGGCTACATAGCCGTGCAGCTCGATATTCCTGCCCCCAAACGCAAGACACCCGCTGATGCTGCCTTGGAAGTTGGCGTATGGCTTGATGAAAACAAACAAAATGAGCGAAGTCAAAAACGTGTATTCAAACTAATTTCTGACGACGAAAAGAATAGACAGTTTGACATTCAGATTGCTAATGTGAATCATCAGGACGTTGCCTATGCCACTGCTATCCCCATTCTGGCCGAGCCGCGCACCTTTATGGCTTTGGTCCCAGCGGACAAAGCCCTGGGAATCATGCAGACCATCAAAGAGAAATACGAGCGGGAGATGGGCAAGGTATGCAACCGCCTATCGTTGCATCTGGGAGCGGCCTATGCTCACCGGCGGACACCATTAAGAGCTGTCCTGGATGCCGGGCAACGGATGCTGTGGCAAAAGCCCCTCGCCGGCGAAAAACCCTGGAGGGTCATTTGTAAAAGAGTAAACGGTGGTACCCTCCCTGAGCGTTTTAATAGCGACAAGGATGGGCAATTCAAGGAATGGATTGAAATCTCTCTAAAAGGAGACCGTTCCCTGAACTGGTACATTCCCGCTTTCATGGGTGATGGGCAAACAAAGGATGAGTGGTACCCATACGTCTTTTTCCACTCGGATAAAGACGGCAACACCAACCCCACCCAGGCCACTGAGAAGCCTTCACGAACTTTCAAACTCACTAAAAACGGCCAGACAGAAGCATGGGTCCATGCCGGTGAGCTAGAGCAAGGGGATCACATCTACTTCACCCCGGCTACCTTCGACTTTGAATGGCTGGATACTGGCGCCCGGCGCTTTGAGATCGCCTACGACGAACAAGGGAAACGCTATGGCCGCTTCACCCGCCCTTACCTCCTCGATGAACTGGACGAGATGCAAAAAGCGTGGGGAATGCTCCGCACGCTCAGCAAAAGCCAGCTCTATGCATTGCGCGACACCATCGAGCAGAAGCGGCAGGACTGGTTCCCGGAACCGGAACAATCATTGCAGGACGAAGCCTTTAAACAGTTCTGCCGGGACGTCATCGCCAATATCGATTGGAAAAAGTCAATCGATAAAGAGAAACTGACTGAATGGGCTGTTACCGGTGTTATCTCCGATGTCATGGAGATTCACGTCAGCATAATGAAGGAAAAAATAGAAGCCAGCGCTTCAAAGGAGGATAAAGCAAATGAGTGATCTTTATATAACGAAGAGGTATCTTTTGATGACTCTTGACCCCGTCCACATCGGCACAGGTGGCACCAGTCTGGGCAGGGTGGATATCAGCATTGTGCGCGAGCCGGGCACGAGCCTTCCTAAGATTCCTGGCACGTCGCTGAGCGGGGCTATTCGTCAGTATGCCGCCTACCGCTACGAAAGCAAGCGCTGTGCTGGGGCTGGACAGGGAGAAGGGGAAGAAGGCCATTGCCATGATCCTAAGTGTCCCATTTGCTACACCTTTGGATACCTGCGTGGCCAGGCAGGCGGGCAGAGTGGCACGGTCAGCATTGGCGACGCCCGGCTACTGCTGTTTCCTGTGCACTCCCTCGCCGGGCCCGTGTGGGTGACCTGTCCTAGCATCCTGAGGGAATTTGACGTTACTGAAGCCGATCCCGGCGAGCAGGCATATCTACCAGAGAAACTTAGCAGTCATGAATACCTCAACCTGGGCTGGCTAATGCTGAAAAAGGCGGCTGATAATTTCCAATGGCCGAATGGAATTAAAGGTGTGCCGAATGAAATCAAGGAATGTGCGGTGCTCATCTCCGACAAGCTGTTCAGCCAGGTAGTGAACAGCAACCTCGAGGTGCGCACCTCGGTCAGCATCGACCCCGAAACCGGTGCAGCAAAGGAAGGTGCCCTCTTCACCTACGAAGCCATTCCACGCCCTACCTTGCTCTGGCTAGACGTGGTGCAGGACAACTACCGCGATGGCTTCCCGACGACAGATAAGAAATGTAAAGTGGAAGAAGTTGAAGAGAACGGTAAGAAAGAGAAAAAGTACACCCACAACGCTGCCGCTCCCCTTGGTGAAGAATGGCAAAAACCCCTCGACGTGGTTAAAGCCGGCCTGAAGCTGGGTGAGTATCTGGGCATCGGCGGCATGGGCACGCGCGGCTTCGGCCGGGTGCGCCTGCTCAATGAGGAGGTAACTGCATAACCATGTTGAATCTGGACCAAAAAGCAGCGCAATATGCCCAGAGAATGGTCAAAGAGGGCGTTAGAGTAAAGGATGCAAAAGCCCTTGAGAACCTGATTACCAAAACTCTCGGTGTGCTTCAGGAACAGGGCATCTACGCCATGATGCTCTTCCTCTTTTCCCGAACCAGCGACGAAGCGAGAATCGCGCCCCATATCCGTGAACAGCTTTATGTTCTCGTGGGAATACTGCCATCCTTCACCAATATGAACCAACCATCTGCACAAGAAACTATCGCAACGTTAGCGAATGAGGATAAAAAAGAACGAGAAAACCAGTTTGGTGAGAGACAAGCCGATGAAGCTGAAATTGCTTTGCCTTTCTATAGCGACCATGTTTGCGAAAACCTCGACACCCTGCTCATGGTCAAAGACCTGTACGAACAAACCTTGATCTACGCCCGCTATGGGGCCGAAGCGGAGGATAAATCATCATGAGCTGGCAAAAGTATGAGGTAATCTTCCGCCTGCTTTCCCCCCTGCACGTCGGATTTCGCAAGACGGGCAACCTGATGCAGACGCGCGAATATGTGCCGGGCAAGGTTTTCTGGGCTGCCCTCACCGCCCGTCTGACCCGTGATTCCGGCAATGGAGCGGATGGCCGCCAGTATGTAATCATTGGTAACGCTGTCAATGAATCATTCCGCTTTGGCTACCTTTACCCGGCCCTTCCTAAAAGCGGGTCATGTGGGGTGAAGTCGGCTGATGATTTGACGGTCCACTATCCCTGGAACGCCAATTTCGACTATCTCTTTCTGGATAGCTATGCCAGCACCGCTCTGGATTACGACAGCAAAACGGCTGCCGAGGCCCTGCTCCACGAAACGGAATTCATGCAGCCTTACACCCGACCATACGGCTCTCAGCCCAGCCTGCCAGTTTATCTTTACGGCGACCTGTATGTACACAGCGAGACGGCCGAGCAAGATGGAGTTCTTAAATATTGGCAAGACGCCCTTTCCAAACTTCAATTCGGCGGTGAACGTGGCTATGGCTGGGGACGAGTGCGCCTGGAGTCCCTTCCCAAGGTTGGTAACTGTGGAGAACCCACCGTCGAGGTCAAAAAAGGCCAGCGCGTGCTGGCCCATGTGCTGGCTGAGGGTCTAACTCTATATGGGTCAGTGGAGCCATTGGTAGGTTGGGAGCGCAACCCCAAAAACGGGACGACCAATTGGCATCTATCATCGCCAAACATCTGCTACCCGCCAGGTGCCACAGTCAAATCGGACTGTTCTTTCACAGTTAACCACTACGGGATTTGGAAGAAAGCAAATTAGGGTAGCCAACTCTGATCGACGGTACTAGTGGTGGGAGACAGTTGTCGACCCTCAGTCGTGCAAAACCCCCCAGGGATCGACACAGATTCCAATGACTTGCAAAAACAGGGAAATG
>JAGXOF010000009.1:0-5040 GCA_023660035.1 Dehalococcoidia bacterium LH_S1 | reverse complement strand
CATAGAAAAGTGAAGCCGACAGACTCTGGTTACTAGCCTACCTATAAGGGATTGAAACAAACAAGAGGGAATACGAGGGAAGTGATGAGAGGATTGTTACTAGCCTACCTATAAGGGATTGAAACACGCGGCCCTGGAACTTGTCTGCCAAGGCGGGAGGGTTACTAGCCTACCTATAAGGGATTGAAACAGGAAACGCACTAGTTCCTCTATGTTCTCTAACTTGTTACTAGCCTACCTATAAGGGATTGAAACCTATATGCTACTAGGGAACCAGATGGCTTTAATATCCGTTGCTAGCCTACCTATAAGGGATTGAAACCTATATGCTACTAGGGAACCAGATGGCTTTAATATCCGTTGCTAGCCTACCTATAAGGGATTGAAACTATTATTTTTGGCGGGCAGTTTATGGAGTTGCCTAGTTACTAGCCTACCTATAAGGGATTGAAACGAGCAGTTGGTGATAGGTAAGGCACGAGCCTGTCGGGTTACTAGCCTACCTATAAGGGATTGAAACGGAGGTATTGCATACTGTACCTGATGGTCAGCAGGAAGTTACTAGCCTACCTATGAGGGATTGAAACTATTGGCAAATCATGATTTTGTTGAGTGGATTAAAGAGTTACTAGCCTACCTATAAGGGATTGAAACATTAAAATGGAGTTTTCTCGGCTTTTCAGTTTGCTGGCGAGTTACTAGCCTACCTATAAGGGATTGAAACCATGGATAATAGTACGTGTTGGGCATCCGCTCTGCTGTTACTAGCCTACCTATAAGGGATTGAAACATCTGTTGGAGTACATAGCCTTTGCTATCTTCAGCAGTTACTAGCCTACCTATAAGGGATTGAAACCATGGATAATAGTACGTGTTGGGCATCCGCTCTGCTGTTACTAGCCTACCTATAAGGGATTGAAACATACCAGCACCAGTTATAGCTATGCCTACCAATTCCAAGTTACTAGCCTACCTATAAGGGATTGAAACGATAGACGTTACTGCCGATACGGCTACTTGGGACGAAGTTACTAGCCTACCTATAAGGGATTGAAACATTAGTCAGAGTCTGTGGCATTACAAAACCTCCTAGTCGCTAGCCTACCTATAAGGGATTGAAACTAGAACTTGTCACGATTGAAGTTGCTATTCTCCTCGTCGCTAGCCTACCTATAAGGGATTGAAACGTGTGGTTATTGTTCTGGTTTCTGTATCGTAGTAAACCGTTGCTAGCCTACCTATGAGGGATTGAAACGGTTTTGGTTAAGAGTTGTCTTGCGTCCATTACAGCATCGCTAGCCTACCTATGAGGGCTTGAAACGTATGGAGGATATTTTCCGCAGTATTGGTCGCTTTGTTATTAGCCTACCTATGAGGGATTGAAACGGGCTCTGTCGAAGTGTTGAGGCTTCTGA
Organism: Dehalococcoidia bacterium LH_S1; assembly: GCA_023660035.1. Classification (GTDB taxonomy): domain Bacteria; phylum Chloroflexota; class Dehalococcoidia; order SZUA-161; family SpSt-899; genus JAGXOF01. The sequence continues at coordinate 3,625 of JAGXOF010000009.1, read as the reverse complement.
GCCTTGGAGTTGCTAGCCTATCTATGAGGGATTGAAACGGGATCGTCAATGGGTCTCTGCATGGGCTTAAGTTCAAATCCCATATCAAGCCTTTAGAAGCTGGTCTTGATTCAAGTTGCTTTATCAGGTATTCTCATCTAAGAAAGAGTTGTATCTGAGGCTGAGGGTAAAGTCAACTTGACTTTTGTTCCTAAGGATTGATGAAACAGTGAAATTCGCAGTAGCTCAAGTTTCTCTTAATAACGATATCAATTCAAATATAGAAAGAATGCGCCATTATATTGCTGAAGCAGCAAGTAACAAAGCAGACATTTTATGTTTCCCTGAATGTAGCCTTACTGGCTATAGGCGAGACTTCCATAAAATCGATTGGGATGAGATATTAAAAGCATTGGATATGCTGCAGGGAATAGCTGCAGAAAACGGTCTCATCACCATTGTAGGGACTCCATATTTTGAGGCGGACAGGCTTTATAATGCTGCTCTGGTTATATCAGCAAATAATAGGCTCAAATATTTTAAGAATAATCTAACTGATTTTGATAAACAGTACTTCTCCAGGGGGAGGAATATCTTGACCTTTGAAGTCAATGAATTAAAGTGTGGTGTAATCATTTGCCGAGATCAGAATTATCCCTTGTTAACAAGAAAATATGCCAGGAGAGGCATGAAACTGCTATTTCTTCTTTCTGCCCACTATTACTTGCCAGATGAAGCATGCTTCAAGCTAAATAAAAACAGGGCGCTTCCCATTGCCCGAGCAGTAGAAAATAATATTTTCGTGGGTAAAGCCAATGCAGTTGGTTCTCAAGGAGATTACATCAGCCTTGGGCACAGCATGATAGTCAGCCCGGAAGGCTCAATAATTTGTGAAGCAGATAACTCAACTGAGGGCGTCCTTTATCACGAAGTGGTTCGACCTTTGGACAAGATTTGAATTATTTAGGGTAAAGTTGTTTTTCAAGAAGCTTTTCTGCCTATAATAAGTTAGGCGGAATTTGGTGTGAGGGTTTTCTGTATAATTAAGAATTGGGTTGCCACACCTGAAGACAAAAGCCTGCCTGTAATGTATACTTAAAGTCATGGCAGAAGTAGAAAGTCAGCATCATTTCCCAAGGGAAATATTATTCTTGCGGCCAATCGGAGAGCATGGGTGGGGCTTTCAATTCCCCCGAGTGACGCCTGACGTTATGGACACATTTTATGAAAGCATGCATCTATGGGACAGGGGGCATCTGTCAAAAGCGGAGCGAGGGTATCGCCAGTTGCTTCGTGAGTATCCTGAATTCATTGATCTTCATCACCATCTAGCGATATTACTTGATGAGACTGATCGTCAGCAAGAGGCATTCAAACTATGGCAACAGGCGGTTGATCTTGGTTTAGGTTGCTTTCCCCAGGACTTTTCCATGGGGCAAGACATCCTACCATGGAGTTATATGACTAACCGCCCTTTCCTCAGAGCTTACAAGGGTTTTGGCCTTGCCCTTCTGAAACGCGAAGAGATTGAAAACGCCCTTGCTATCTTCATGAACATGCTGGCGCTGAATCCCAATGATAACCAAGGGGTTCGCATCCTTGCTATTGAGTGTGCCTTTCGCCTTAGTCGGCCGTGGGAGGTGTTGGGAATCTCGGAGCGTTTTCCTAATGATATAGAGCCCGACGTGCTGTACGGTCAAGTCTTAGCTTTGTACCAATTGGGACTCAAGGCAGAGTCTGAAACAGCTTTGCTGGAGGCAATGGAAACCCACCCGTTGGTGGCCAAGGAGCTGAGCAAAAAACGTCACACACGACCGAGGGAACTTGACCCCAGCCGCGTCACGGTTGGTGGTCCAGACGAAGCGTACTACTACTGGCTTGACGCAGGGCAACAGTGGAAAAACACCCTTGGGGCTATCGATTTTGTGAGAGGCTGCTTGCAAAAGCATCAACAATAGTGGGGGAGGCAAATAACAAGTCACTGCACCTGACCACCAGAGCGTCGCGGTTTACCAGTCTTGTTCTGCTATCTGGGGCCTTACGGTGGTCAGGGGCTTGTCGGCATATCACTCTGATGGCAGGTGAGCTTGGGCGTTATACTTCCGAAGCAAGGATAGTAACAAGCGGTTCGAGGTGATCACCTCGGTTAACATCGCGCTAATACGGCTGCCCTCATGCCACCTATTAACGACTCTATAGCAGCTCGCCCTCGTGTATTCTCTCTTACCCTACCCCAAAGGTGTCGTTAGAATGCTGACCTCGCACTATTTAGAGTTAAAGTTCCCAAGCTAGCCTTCGCCACCCCTACTTTTTGTGCCCACCCCGTAAATTCCGTTCCGTCAAAGTTCCTTATTTTGCCTACACATATGCCGCAAGCTTGGTCACTAGCCTACCTACGAGGGCAGTCCAGATAAAGGGAGGAGGTGGCTGGTACGCCAGCCGTTGTTTCAGCTTTAAGAACTGCTCTAGTTATAGCTGTGGCTACTAGTTCCGCCGCCACTGAGCTAATTAGGTCAAAATCGCCTGTTTTCTCACCCAAAGAAAGAGCGAAAAGGACATCGCCATCGTAAACTGTATGGCAGGGATTAATACTGCGAGCTATGCCAACCTGTGCCACTCTAGCTAGTTTGTTTGCCCCCACTTTACTAAGTTTGACATTAGTAGCTACTACGCCAATCACTGTATTGAAAGTAACTGCCCTCCCTGGCTTGCCGCTTTTTAATATTTCTGATGTAGATAAAAAGCCATTTTTATCCGGCTGGCGAGGACCAGCTATAACCTTTCCTGTTTTACCATCAATTACATCCCCAAAGGCGTTTACTACCACCAGCGTGGCTACCACGACGTCATCTGCTACCATCTGGCTAGCTGTTCCCAAACCGCTCTTGGTGGCTCTATCAATGCCGAATACCTTCCCCACCGTGGCCCCGGTGCCAGCGCCAACACAGCCTTCAGCTACCTCAGCATCACTAGCTTCAAGGCAAGCTTGGTAACCTTGTTCACTTCCAGGCCTGATTTTAGAATTACCTATATTTAGGTCGAAAATTATGGCTGCTGGCACAATAGGCACCCTGCCAGCACTGGTTTCGTGACCAAATCCTCTCTGCTCAAGGTATTTCATCACCCCGCAGGCAGCATCTAATCCAAAGGCACTGCCACCACCCAGGAGGACGGCTTGAACCTTCTCTACCAAATTTCCCGGGCGGAGAAGGTCTGTTTCCCTGGTTCCCGGAGCTGAGCCGCTGACATCGACCCCGGCAACAGCTCCCTGCTCACAAAGGATGACTGTGCAGCCAGTTATCCCTTCCTTATCGGTGTAATGCCCTACCTTAATTCCCGGGATATCGGTTATAGCACTATGCATAGCTATAAACAAAAATCCTCCCGGCACAACCGAGAGTCTTATATTAAGCTTTCTCCATCCGTCTCGTCGTTGCCGATCCAAGCGGACTTTACTTATTCTATTTGCAACTTCATTGCCTTAAAGGTCAATGGCTATTATACTAATAGCAGATTTCTTTTGTTTCGTCAATACCTTGTACTAGAGGGCATCTTGGACGGTATCAGGATGGATAAACTAGTATCTAGTGTCTTGTCAGGTTATTAACTGAACTAAAAATGACATCAGCTGTTTTTGTCCAACGGA
>JAGXOF010000099.1 GCA_023660035.1 Dehalococcoidia bacterium LH_S1 | reverse complement strand
GTGGACTTGACCATGGCACTGTTTGCCAGGTTTAGGGTGAATGGGGACGTGTCGGGAATTTTTAAGTTAGTCATATTTAGTTAGGCAATACCCTCAAAAATAGTCGCCTTCTCTCTGTATGGGAACAGTGAGTACGTGCTTCGCGCTCGGGATTCTGGGGCAGATAGTTACGGCCATAAGAAAACCCCTAAACCGTGAAACGCAGTTTTTTATAATTCAGGTTGTACACTGAGTTGGGTACTGCCTCTCCTTACTCTCCTGGCAGATGATTCCAGATGGCCCTACCCCATAACGCCAAAGATTCTTTGCCACTCAAATTGCCTGATCAACATTATTGGTAATGTGATTTGTTCCTATCCCCATTGACATCGGTCGTATAGGAATTTTTGGTTCTGTGATATACTTGCACCATAAAGCAAATCAAACAGGAAGATACGATGGGTGTCGCTAAGAAAAATACGGTTGTATTGGTTCAGTCGTTTCCGGACAAATCGACCATGCTAAAATGCGACAACTGTCCTCCATTCTTGTCAATTGATTGCCTCCGCTGTCGCTTCGGCTCCTCGTTCACTCCGCCCCAATTCTGCGGCTCCGTTCACGAGGGTAACTTCTGGTCTACATCTATTCACCTCCCTCCGCCGAACGGCTGCTTCTTTCAATTTCCTCTTGCGATCAGCCAACAGTGCCCCCGGGTTACCCACATAATAGTCAACCGGGCGTAGGTATTGGAGAGATGAATGATGATAGCGCTCAATTCTCCCATTCGATTGAGGATGCCTGGCCCTGATGGGAATCTCCTCCACCTCAAAGTAACGCATACTCTCCCTCCATTCCCTGGCGACAAACTGGGAACCGTTATCCCTGACAATTCTGGGCTTCTTCCCAGGCACTCTCTCCAGGGCTGTGGCGATTATCTCGGCTACCTCGTCCGCACGCATGGATAGGGTAAGCTCCCAGTGGACGATGTAGCGGCTATAAGAGTCGAGGATGGTCACCAGGAAATACCATCGCCCTCTTACCCACAGGTACATAAGGTCAATGTGCCATACCTCGTTCGGGTAAGTGGCCTCAGGGACCCGCCTGCCCTGACCTGGCTCCGGCCTCTTCCAGCGATAGAGCAGGTCATGTCTGTTCAGGATTCGGTATACCGTGGAAGGGGCCAGATAGGCAACGTCTTCGTCCACCATCATCCAGGTAAGACGGCGGCATCCATCCCTGGGATGAGCCTTGGCGTAGGCCACAGTCGCATCAACCTCCTCGGGCTGGGCGGAAAGGGGAGACCGCGGCACAACGACATGGTCCGTAAGGCCTCCCTCTTCCGTGCGCCGCAGCCACTCATAGTAAACGGAGGGGGTGAGGCCCAGCTCACTCAGAATCCAGCTCAAGGGCTGCTCACTCTGCTCCTGAGCTCTGGCTACCGTATTCAGCAAGACTCTCTTCTCCTCTTCAGTATAACGCCGGTGCGACCTCAAACCAAGCCTCCCTTTTTCAGAGTCAGGTTTTCCGCCGTAAGTTCGGCAACTACGCCGCGCATGCGGTTGACTTCACTCACAAGCCACTCCTCGTGCTTGCCGTTCTTCGACTTCTTGGCACCGTTGCGCAGTGCTTCCAGAGCCCCTTGCCTGGCAAGCCTTTCCCATCGATAAAACTGCGCGTGGTCAAACTGGTGTCGCCGGCATACTTTACTTATCGTGCCTGCCGACTGCCTCCCCTCCTCCACCACCCTCAGTTTCTCCTCAGCGCTCAAGCGTCTACCTTGATTTCTAGCCATGTTATTACCCCTCCTGGTTCTGGTCTCATTATATCTTCCCCGGCAAGAGGTGTCGCAAATTTTTCCGAAGCTAGCTGTCCGACTTCCATTGAAGCACAACAACGGTGTTCAGCTTTGAGCGTGTCCAGAAAATGCTGGATGTCCTACCCTGCGGTGTAATAGTTCTGGAAAAGCAGAATGGCAAAATAATCTATGGTAATCAACGTGCTCGCCTGCTGTATGGAATGGCCCCTCGAGACCTGAATCTATCAGAGCACCCTAAGCTCGGGCTGATGAAACTGGATAGCACGCCTTATCGTGCCGAAGAAATGCCCGCCAGCCGCTCCTTGCTGCACGGGGAAGAGGTGCATGGCGAGGAGCTGGTATTGGCAAGGCCGGACGGCACCCAGGTTACAGTATCTGCCAGCTCAATACCAGTATACTACCATAATGGCCAAATAAGGGCCGTTATCGGCGTATTCGATAATATCACCGAGCAAAAGCGCCTGGAGTAAGAACTGAGAATCAGGAAGCTGGCAATAGAAACCGCCATTTTCCCCGTGTGGATGGCCGATTTGCAAGGCCATACCACCTATGTTAACCCCGCACTCCTCAGCATATACGGTTATGCCAGTAAGGACGAGGTAATTGGCAAAGACCTGGTCACCTTTTGGGCAGATATCCAGGAAGCGGAAACGGTAAAAGAAGTCGTTCTAAAACACGGTAAATGGCAAGGAGAAATGACTGCCAGGGCAAAAGATGGTTCAAGCTTTACTGCAATGCTCTCCGTGAGCCTGGTAACGGATACGGCAGACCAGGGCTTCGCAATAATTGCCTCTTTCCTAGATATCAGCAAGAGGAAACAGTTAGAGGAAAAGTTAGCTCAGCAACGCAAACGCCTCCAGGAACTGGTGAAGGAGCGCACGGGCCAACTGGGAGAGGCTCACCAACAACTGGAGGAAAGAGAAATAGACTTCCGGTACCTGATAGAGAGCAACGCCGACAGCATGGTGGTCATTGACGGAAACGGCAATGTACGGTTTACCAACCAGGTAGCAGAATCCCTTCTCGGAGAGAGGCTGGCTGGCAAGCCCTTTCGCTTTCCGTTGACACCCGGGCCGACAGAGATAGAAATAGACTGTGACACGTTTGCCACTCTTATGTTGTTAAACAGCGCCAAGCCTCAGGTTATCTCAGAAACGCCGTGGCACGGCTACCACAGGCTTTACAACAAACGCTTACTTGCATATATACTAGGCGCCCTCGAGAATGTCAAATTACTTGACGTTCAGTGTGATACATGG
>JAGXOF010000098.1 GCA_023660035.1 Dehalococcoidia bacterium LH_S1 | reverse complement strand
TGTTGTCCATGAAGCCATTGCCCACATCAAACACTCCTGGCGCCGCGAGTTGGTAATCACCTCCACCATACACCAACTTATCGATACCGGTAAGAATGTCCAGAGTTATATCCCGGATGGCTGGTGGCTTGATACCGGAAAGAAGGATGACATCCTTGAAGCTAATCGAGTTGCGCTCGATGATTTGCTCAAGCGTGATATAAAAGGCGATATTGATGCCGCAAGCCAAATAGTGGGTAGGGTCGAAGTTGGCAAGAAAACAAAAATAGAGAATAGCACCATAAGAGGCCCTGTTTCCATTGCTGAGGAATGCCGTATTAAGGATTCGTTTGTTGGTCCTTTCACCAGTGTAGGCGGTAGAACAGTGATGGAAAAATCGTCTATTGAACATTCGGTGATTTTAGAGAATTGTCATATACTCAATATCGAGTGTCTGGCTGACAGCATTATTGGTAAGGGTACAGAGGTAATAAAACACGAGCAGGGCTTTAAAGCGCTAAAACTTTTCCTTGGCGATGACGCCAGGGTAGAATTATAGTTAATGGTTGATAGTTTGTTAGTTAGTTAGTTAATAGTTTAAAACTTTGGAGAGATGGCCCATGAGAATTAAACGATTTGAAGATATTGAAGCGTGGAAAGAGGCAAGAGCACTGGTTAGAATGGTTTATGAAGCCACTAATAAAGCACCATTCAAAAATGATCGAGGATTGAGAGAGCAGATTCAGCGGGCTGTTATATCTGTTATGTCTAACATTGCCGAAGGTTTTGTGAGTCAGACGAATAAAGAATTCATTGTTTTCTTGGGTTATTCGCTACGTTCCACAGCAGAGGTTCAATCCCAACTTTACGCTGCTTTGGATTTGCATTACGTTGATGATTATACATTTAACTTGCTGACGGGGCAATGCGGCAAAGTTGCCAGGATGTTGCAAGGTTTCATTCACTACTTGAAGATCAGTAAACCATCAACCAATAAACCATCAACCAATAAACCAGTAAACCATCAACCAATAAACCAGTAAACCATCAACCAACAAACAAAGGGGGTTTGCATGCCATTTAGCTTTAAAAACCTCGAAGTTCCTGAAGTGATCCTGGTTGAGCCGAGGGTTTTCGGGGATGAAAGAGGCTTCTTTATGGAAACATACAAAATGCCAGATTTCGTTGCCTCAGGAATAAAGGAAAATTTCATTCAGGATAATCACTCCCGTTCCACCAAAGGAGTTTTAAGAGGCTTGCACTACCAAAATCCACCATTTGCCCAGGGGAAATTAGTAAGAGCAATAAAGGGTGAAATCTTCGATGTCGCTGTGGACATAAGAAAGGGTTCACCCACATACGGTAAATGGGTAAGTGCTACTCTATCGGAAGAAAATAAGAACATGCTTTATGTCCCGGAGGGATTTGCCCACGGTTTCTGCGTCCTTTCAGATATTGCCGAAATCACCTATAAAGCCACCAATGTTTATTCTTCCCAGTCTGAGGCAGGCATTATTTATAATGATGCAGACTTAAATATAGGGTGGCCAATTAAAGAGCCAATCCTGTCAGAGAAGGATAAACAATGGCCGACCTTAAAGGAGGCAGTAGGTGGTAGGTGGTAGGTAGGAGAAAGGAATAGGAGATGGCGAGCAGGATGGAAGGTGGTCCTGACAGTGTTCGAAACCTAGAAATCTGGCATGAGGCTGTGGAGGTGGTAAAAGCGGTGTATATGCTGACACAAAGCTGGCCCAAAGAAGAGCTTTACGGACTGACGAATCAAGCTCGGCGGGCTGTAGTATCAATACCGGCCAACTTGGCCGAGGGATTAGGTCGAGGAACACCGGGGGAGATAGCTCGGTTTGCCCAGATTGCTCTGGGCTCGTTGTATGAATTGGATACGTTACTTTACTTGGCGGCTGAGTTGGGGTACAGTTCACAGGATATAGTTGCCTCGCTTCGCGAGCGGTTTATCTCCTTAGCCAGACGCACATCTAGCTTTATCCGCTACGAGGAGACCCGCCAATGAATAACTCACCTACCACTCACCATTTACCACACACCTTACTGGTCACCGGTGGTGCTGGTTTCATCGGGAGCAACTTCATCCGATATATTCTCAATGAGCACTCCGACTGGCAAATAATAAATCTGGACAAGCTTACCTATGCTGGTAATCTAGAGAACCTGGAGGATGTTAAAGACAACCCCAGATATCACTTCGTCAAAGGAGACATAGCTGACCGCAAGCTTGTCGACGCCTTATTTTCTGGTGAATACTTTGCCGCGAATTCCCTAACACCTAACACCCAAGACCTAATACCTAATACCCAAGACCTAACACCTAATACCCAAGACCTAACACCTAATACCCAAGACCTAACACCTAATACCTTCCTCCAGGTATCCACTGATGAGGTTTACGGCTCTACAGAAAAGGGCAAGTTTATCGAACAATCGCCTCTATCTCCCAACAGTCCTTATGCTGCCAGCAAAGCTGCTGCTGACCTCCTATGCCATGCTTATTGGAAGACTTATCAACTCCCTGTAATTATTACCCGCTGCTCTAATAACCTGGGACCATTCCAGTTCCCTGAGAAGTTCATCCCCTTAGCTGTAACCAATGCCTTAGAAAATAAATCCATCCCTATCTACGGAGATGGCTCAAATGTAAGGGACTGGATTTATGTTGCCGACCACTGCCGAGCCCTGGATTTTGCCCTCCAGAAAGGCGAACCTGGCGAGATATATAACATCGCCGCTAACCAGGAAAAGACAAACCTGGAACTGGTATATAAGCTTCTGAACATAATGCACGAACCCCAGAGCCTGGTAACCTTTGTTACTGACCGCCCTGGCCATGACCGGCGCTATGCTCTGGATGCCAGCAAAATAACCACACAGCTAGGCTGGAAGCCAACATATTCCTTCGAAGAAGCCTTAACCACTACTATAAACTGGTATGTAGATCATGAGCACTGGTGGCGCAAGATAAAAAGCGGCGAATATGCCGAATACTACCAGAGGATGTATCCCCAAAGATGAAGCTCCTCGTCGAAGTGGGAGAGGAAGCTGGGCATTACACTTCAGGAGGTGGAAGAGTTGCTATTGAATCCCCAACAGATCGTGCTTGGGGATCGGGACGCCTTGGTAGCCCAGTCAAGAAG
>JAGXOF010000097.1 GCA_023660035.1 Dehalococcoidia bacterium LH_S1 | reverse complement strand
GTCAGATAGCACAGCAGCGGGCATCTCGGGTTGGCTTCGATTGGAATCAGGTTGACGAGGTACTGGGAAAAGTGATCGAGGAACTGGAGGAGCTGAGGCAAGCTGCCAGCCACCAGCAACAGGTCAGCGAATTCGGCGATTTGCTCTTCGCTCTGGCAAATGTGGCTCGCTGGATGGACATCGACCTTGAGTCAGCGTTACAGGGGGCAAATGAACGCTTCTACGCGCGGTTTGCCTATATGGAAAAACTTACCCAGGAGCGAGGCATCTCCATGAATGATCTTTTACTTGAGGAACTCGACAAACTTTGGGAGGAAGCAAAAGCAGCGCTCGGCGACAGCGATTAGTCACGGGGTTCAATTCTTATGCCCACAGGGCAGTGATCAGAACCCATTACCTCGGACATGATAAACGCATCCCTAAGCCACGGTAGCATGTCATCCGTTACGAAAAAGTAATCCAGTCTCCAACCCACATTCCTCTCTCTCGCTCTCGACTTCAAATCCCACCATGTGTAGTTATGCGGATCTTCGTTAAAATAACGGAACGTGTCGACATAGCCATGTGAGACAAACTTATCCATCCACTCCCTCTCAATAGGCAAGAATCCCGAAACATCCTCATTCTCCTTTGGCCTGGCCAGGTCTATCTCTTTGTGCGCAGTGTTCACATCACCACAGATTATGAGTTTCTTACCCTTCGCCCTGAGAGAGTCTGCAAACTCCAGGAAAGCATCATAGAAGTTAAGTTTATACTGTAGGCGGTCCTCATTCTTCTTCCCGTTGGGGAAATATATATTCAGCAGAACGAATTCAGGATACTCCGCAACGATGACTCTACCTTCCATATCTATGTTGGAACTATTAAAATCATACCGGATATCAAGGGGTTCTTGTTTGGCTAATACAACCGTTCCGCTGTATCCTTTAGCTTCGGGATAATTCCAGTAGGCGTAGAAGCCTTTAGGTTGGGCCAGACCTTTGGGGAGTTGCTCAGGGCGCACTTTGGTTTCCTGTGCACAGAAGATATCAGGGGATTCAAGGGAAAGCCAGTTCAGCATCCCCTTGTTCCACGTGGCTCTGATGCCGTTAACGTTCCAGCTTAATATCTCCCACTGTTCCATGATGGCCTTTCACAGCCAATAACAGGAGATCGTCAGGCCTGACCGGCTGCCGGCTCGAGCGCCGGTGCCTCAGAGTCAAAGAGCTCGTCCAGCTCCTTGCCCTCGATGGTTTCCTGATCCTTCAGTTTCTCAGCTATTTGAACCAGCTTGGGCTTGTTGTTGGTAAGTATCTCCTTGGCAATGTCATATGCCTTTTGAATGAAACCGTTGACTTCTTCATCGATTTCCTCAGCCAGCTTATCGCTGTAATCCCGTTGTTCCGAGATCTCCTTGCCGAGGAAAACCATTTCTTCCCTCTTACCGAAGGTCCGAGGGCCCAGCTTCTCACTCATACCATACTGGGTTACCATTGCACGGGCTATCTTACTGGCCTGTTCAATGTCATTCTGAGCACCGGTCGTCATCTCACTGAACATTATCTCCTCGGCGACATGTCCACCATGTAAGGTTGCAAGCACATCTGTGAATTGCGAACGTGTAGTGAGATACCGGTCTTCGGTGGGCAATTGCCGGGTGTATCCCCCCATCATACCACGCGCTATGACAGATATCTTATGTACCGGGTCGGCATTTGGGAGGTTCCTGGCTACAAGTGCGTGGCCGGCCTCGTGGTAGGCAATGATTCCCTTTTCCTTTGCACTCATCTTCCGGCTCTTCCTCTGCGGGCCGGCGATAACGCGATCGATGGCCTCCTCGAATTCCCCTTGCTCGATTTGCTGCTTATCTCTCCGCGCTGCCAGGATAGCGGCCTCGTTTACTAGATGGGAAAGATCAGCCCCGCTGAAGCCGGCTGTTTGCTTGGCGATAGCTTCCAGGTCAACCTCCTGGCTTATTGTCTTTCCCTTGATATGAACCTGGAGAATTTCCTTTCGCCCATTTATATCAGCCTGGTCCAGAACAACGCGGCGATCAAACCGTCCCGGACGCAGGAGCGCAGGGTCCAGAATATCGGGCCTGTTAGTGGCAGCGAGAATGATAATATTAGTGTTTGCTTCGAATCCGTCCATCTCGGTCAGTATCTGATTAAGGGTCTGTTCCCGTTCGTCATGTCCTCCTCCCACCCCCGCACCACGGTGTCGGCCCACTGCATCAATCTCATCTATAAAAATGATAGCCGGCGAGTTTCGCTTTGCCTGGTCAAACAGGTCCCGAACACGGGACGCACCAACGCCAACGAACATCTCCACGAATTCACTACCGCTTATGGAAAAGAAGGGGGTATCGGCTTCGCCAGCCACAGCTCGACTGAGCAAAGTCTTGCCGCCTCCGGCGGGGCCAACAAGCAATACCCCTTTGGGAACACGAGCTCCCAATCTCGAGAATTTATCCGGGTATTTGAGGAACTCCACTACTTCCTGAAGTTCCTCCTTTGCCTCCTCAACTCCGGCAACATCGGAAAATGTATCGGTCGGCTTATTAGCAGTAAACATCTTTGCCTTGCTCTTCGCAAAACCCATGGCCTGATTGGCACCACCTTGTTGGGCGCGCCGGAGCAGAAATACGAGTAATCCACCGAAGAGGATCAGTGGGAGAAACTGGATTAACACCAAGCTCCACTCGCTACTCAGCAGTCCCCCTCCCTCCTTAAACTCGATATTGGGGGCACCCTTAGCTGTCAAATCGACATTTTCCTGCCTTAGCACCTCAAGAAAGTCAGTGTTGCTCCCTAAGGTAGATTCCCATTCCTCGCCATCGACCGTGGTGATGGTGAGCTCTTTCCCCTCTACAAGTATGTGCTGAACCTCTCCAGCCTTTATTTTGGAAATAACCTCATTAATGACAAGCGGTTCCTTGCTCTCCCCACTCGGCGAGAAAACAGTGAAGAGAGCGGCCACTAGGGCCACTATAACTATGAATATTACGAAACTGTGCTTTGACATATCGCTATACTTCCCCTGTGTTTGGACTTCAGATTATAAATCCAATAAACACCAGTGTATTAATTATAACAGAAACACGGATAGATTTCGACTTGATGTGCTGGCCGAGGTGTGGGAGATCTTTGACTGCCCGTGTGGGCGAGGCTCAAGCC
>JAGXOF010000096.1 GCA_023660035.1 Dehalococcoidia bacterium LH_S1 | reverse complement strand
TCTCAAAATCAGTGGAGATGGTGGACTTGACCATGGCACTGTTTGCCAGGTTTAGAGTAATTGGGGACGTGTCGGAAATTTTTAAGTTAGCCATAGTTAGTTAGGCAATAGCCTCTATTGTTTCAACTCGTGGGAGCATCTATGTAATGCCCAGCCTGCCACCTACAGAAACATCGTTACCGTTGATCCGGGATGCGTCGTCAGAACAAAGCCAGAGAACAGCACAGGCCACATCGTCGACATCATTGACGGACGCGTCACCGCCTTCAGGTGCGCCACCCTCACTAGCAGCGCAGGCTGAAAGTATATTGCTGCCCGCCTTACTGGGACAATAGGTGCTGAAGTTGGCCATTGCCCCCAGCCCCACATCGGAAGAGGTATTGACAATGTGGCCAAAGCCTTGCTTGCGCATCTGTCGAAGCTCGTGTTTCATACACAGAGAAATACACCTTTCAGATTGGTATCCACTATCCAGTCCCAGTCGGATTCCGTTACCTTGGTAATGGGGGCCGGGGGGATGGTTACGCCGTCCGGACCGACCCCAGCATTGTTGAAAGCGATATCCACGAAGCCAAAGGTCTCGACAGTTTTGGCTACCATCGCTTCTACTTGATCCCCTTTTGAGACATCACATTGAATAAAGGTTGCATCGGCGCCAAGCGCCTTTATTTCCGCAACCGTCTCTTCCGCGGCCTTTATGGTATGCCCGTTACAATAGCGACCCTTGCACCATGTTTTGCGAAAGAGACGGCAGTGTGTCTTCCAATGCCAGACGCACCTCCTGTCACGATTACGTTTCCCCCTTGAGTCCATCGTACATAGTACAGCCTCCTGTCAAATTGCGGTATATATCCTATTATAAAGATATAGTCCTGCTAATTGTTGGGGACAAGCAATCATCTCTTGACTGAGGGGGTCAACAATATCTGGCTTGTGAACTGCTGTGGACACTTTGGGCATTAATCAGAAGTGGGCTCGGCAGGATTCGAACCTGCGACCACCCGGTTATGAGCCGGGCGCTCTGCCGCTGAGCTACGAGCCCTTAAAAGCCGGGGTGAATTTTGAGGACAGGAAAAAGTATAGTCCAAATCATAGTCTGAAGTCAAATGTGGCGTGGTATGCTCACATTTCCACTCTCGTCAGCACTCAGAAGGGCTTCCACGTCGTAGCCACTCTTGCGTAACTCGTCACTTCCTCCCTGGTTGCGATCCAGAAGCACCACAACCTTCCCTACTCGACACCCCTCCTCCTCCACCACCCGGACCGCCTTGAATATCGCTCCTCCGGTCGTAATTACATCATCTACAATTGCGATCCTTCCCGCAGCTGGAAGATTTCCTTCGATATGCCGGCGTGTCCCGTGCTTCTTCAGCTCACTCCTGGCGATGAAGGCAGGGATGGGCTTCCCCTCCATGTAACTTACCAAGGTTACTGCTGCCACCATAGGGTCAGCCCCAAGCGTCGGACCCCCAACAGCTTGAATGTCATCCTCCTTCAATAATTGAAAGACCTTCTTCCCTACCAGGTATGCCCCCTCGGGACTTAAGGTTGTCATTCTGCCGTCAAAGTAATATGGACTTTTAATTCCTGAGGAAAGCGTAAAATCACCGTATGTGAATGATTTCTCCTTGACGAGTTCCATAAGCCTTTCCATTTCGTTTTGGGCCATGCGCCCTCCTCAAATTTGGTAGACCTGATACTGAGTAATATACTCCGCGACCTCCCGTGGGACCAGATAGCGGATCGATAGTCGAGCCGCAGCCAAGTCCCGGATGCCAGTTGAGCTAATGCCAATTAATGGCACGTCAACCTGCTTAATCCTTCCCGAAAGCCAGGGCATTTCCCTTTCCAGCGAAGAAACGTCAATGGCGTCCACATCTGGCCTTTTAACGGCGACAATCGAGCACATCCTAATAAGCCTCTCTGGGTCCTTCCAGCGGCCAAACGCTGCTAAGGCATCTGGCCCGACAATAAAGTAGGGTTCATCTCCCTCTCTGAAGGTCTGTTTTAGTTCATCCATCGTGTCAACTGTGTAGGATGGGCCAGGTCGCTCAAGCTCCATTCTGGAGATCTCAAAATACGGGTTTGGATCCGTAGCGAGCTTCACCATTGCATGCCGATGTTCCCCATCTGTAACATTCCTCTCTGACTTCAGCCAGGGGTTCCCTGCAGGAATGAAAATCACCTTATCTAACTTCAGCCGCACTCTAACCGCCTCAGCGACGATCAGATGGCCCATATGTATCGGGTCAAATGTCCCTCCAAATACTCCAATTTGCATATCGCCTATCCTACTTAATTGGCTTCGGGTGCAATACCTTTATCCCGGATTCGCCCTCTGTCCCGCTTGCTGGTGTATCTATTTCCCTCAACAACTCAGCAGCCCTGCCTATGACTTTCGTAATTCCCTCTCCTGTTGCGGCAGAGATGGAATAGGCACTATATCCCTGCTCAAAGAATGCCTCTTCAATTCCCCTTACCTTCTCCCGTACAGCGGGGATATCGAGCTTATTTATAGCTATAACTTGAGGTTTATCGCTTAAGGAAGGGGAAAAGGGTTTAAGTTCTTGGTTCACTTGGTCAAAGTCGGCGAGAGGGGCATTGCTGTCCCCATCAAGTATGTGAATCAACACCCTTGTGCGCTCTACATGCCTTAGGAACTGGTATCCCAGTCCAGCCCCAGCATGGGCGCCTTCCATAAGTCCAGGGATATCGGCGAGAACGAACGCATCATAATCGAATTCAACCACTCCCAGGCTCGGTGAAAGTGTGGTGAAAGGGTAATCTCCAACCTTGGCCTTCGCCGCTGAAACGTTGTTTAGCAGTGTTGACTTCCCGACATTTGGAAGCCCAACAAGCCCCACGTCCGCCAGAAGCTTCAGATCAAGAACAAGAGACTTTGCCTCCCCTTCCTCACCTTCAGTTGCAATAGTCGGAGCCCGTCTGGTAGAAGACAAGAACCGCTTATTTCCTTTTCCGCCCTTCCCTCCCCTCATCACCACAATCTCCTGTCCGTGCCCAACAATATCTCCGGCAAGCTGCTTCTCCTCGTCTCCAACTTCCAACACAATTGTTCCGACGGGAACTTTAAGGTACACATCGCTTCCCTTTCGCCCATGCAGCCCTTTACCTTTCCCATGAGACCCGTTCTTAGCCCGATATATCTTCCTGTTTCTAAAGGAACTTAAAGT
>JAGXOF010000095.1 GCA_023660035.1 Dehalococcoidia bacterium LH_S1 | reverse complement strand
CGGCTCCGTTCACGAGGGTAACTTCTAGTCTCATTATATCTTCCCCGGGAGGAGTGTCGCAAATTTTTCCGAAGCTAGCTGTCCGACTTCCATTGAAGCACCACAATGATTCTTTCAGACCGACCAGCAACAGAACAGCTGTATCAGTTTTTAGAGATGGCAAAGAGCACACCTCCCGTGAGATTGTCAGAACCTTTATTTTCTGGACAAAGAAGGAATGCCGAGAAGCTGTAGAAGAGCTTCTAAGGCGGGAAATCATAGTCAGAGGAAAGGAACCGGAAATCTACATACTCAATCCAGAACTTCCTGAGAGGCTGGAGGAAGTAGCCTGATGAGTGCAAAACATAGTCCAGTGCTTGTAAGCCTGAGTGGTGAAGACCCAGGTGAGGTGCAATGGCTGTGGCCCAAATTGACGACATAGCCATAATGCCCTGGGGGGTCCTGAGGATGTCCTGAGAAATTTCTTAACGGGAGCATGGTCTCGATACAATAGCAGGGGGCGTAAAAGGGCTTTATATCGCTTTTGGGGGACATTTCCGTTCCAAGGTGTAATACCGTTGTGGGGAAGCTATATCCTTTCGTTGCCAATGGTGCGTTTTGGGTATAATGAGATGGGGCGTGAGTTCTTTAATGGATGGCGATGTGTTTAACCCGGTTCTTGATAATGTAATACGTTTTATGCGAACGTCAGTTGTGATGTAACATAAGGCTAAGACCAACCTGGTGTGACGTTGGCAGAGTCAACGCCTTGCTAGATTATGCCGTAACCTGAAAGGTAAGGTGAGACTATGGTAACGGCGAAAGCAGAAACGAAACCGATGGTAAGGTGTTGGTTGTGTGGCGAGCTTGTGAAAGTCAAATTCAGTTGCAAAGGCAAGCCGTACGTGATATATTACAAATGCGGCGTTCAGGTATTTGTCCGCAACAAACGGGGTGCAGCCTTGCTGGCAGACAAGATTCGGAAGGAGAGCAACTATGAACAAAGCTGAATTTCTTAAGCGAGCAGGTTTAGTTCCAGAGACTGAAGCCGAGGATGCCGAGCTTGAAGACTCCCAAGGTTATGAACTAGCTATCGGGAAGAGCGACGAAGAACTAGGGCTGGAACTAGATGCTCTGAAAGCCAAGTTGCAGGGTGCCATGAGTAAAATCGACGAGCTTGAAAATCAAATTGCGACTCTGGCAGATAACGACGGCAAGAAGATTATTGACTATGGAGAGCTACTGAAAGCTCAGGATGCCAATATCAAAATGCTGCAAACTAAGGTGGATGAACTGGAAACTAGGCTGACTCAAAACGAGGCTGAGTATCAACACTTTCAGAAGAGGGATGAAGGCTAGACTATCTTTGATTACCTATTCCTGCCGCCCGCTCCGGCTATACCGTGCTCTATATGCGTGCGCCCCGTCTGTTTGAAACCCTACAGCAGTCCCGGGGAGACGGCTCTTATCTCAAGGCCCCGGCCAGACTGAGCCGGGTGCAACTATTGATTATCGACGACTTCTTAATCGCCGCGCCGGCAGACTGGGAACAGCGAGACCTGCTGGAAATAGTTGAAGACCGCTACCAGTTAGGTACTACTGTCATCGCCAGCCAGTGTCCCATCAGTGACTGGCATCCAAATCTCGACGACTCCACCCTGGCCGATGCTATCTGTGACCGGCTGCTGCACAACGCCTACCGGATAGAGCTTAGAGGTGATTCCATGCGAGCAAGGTCACTGGCAGAGAGCAGGAGAAACGAGGAAAAGGGGGCTATTGCAAATGACCGGTAAACTGAGTTAGACTGTCTCCACCCAGTGCCACTCCCCAAGCCATTTCTGGGGTGGCCGTTTTGGCCCGGACACGTGGCCGATTTCACCGGAATCCGCAACTATGTGAATGATTATCCATACAAAAGATAGCCCAGCCAGCGGATTTGGAGAGGGTAACAACGCCATTGAGGAGGTTAAGAAAATGCCCAATCCTCCCAAAAAGGTTAAAGATACTTGGTCGTGCAGGATATTCTCAGCCCTAAATCAGTGTTATCTAACGCTTCTGCGAGAGGGGGGGTTAGAGGACATGAGGAGAGCGGGGAAGTTAGCTCCCAATCCTGAAGAGGACAACTTTGGTTACTATAGAATGCCTAGGTTTTACCCAGATAGGTTCGTCGAAGAGGACGACCCCAGGTGGCAAGAGGTTTGTCAGCGTAATGGATAGCCAACAAAGTAAGTTTGCAGAGGTTAGCAATGAAGGGGGACGAGTTAAATAAGAAGGTTAGCGAGGAATTAAAATATATCCCTAGAGGTTTATTTAACCAGAATATGCTTCGGGAATATTACAATGATATGCGGAGACATGACCTTAGTCTGAACCCGGCATTTCCAACAAAGAACTCTTTACCCAGTGAACTTGGAAAAGGGAGTGAGGAGGAACTGAATTATACAAATGACCCCCTGTTACTAGAGGTGGATTGCGAAAATGCCTCAGTTGACTTTTAGGCAACAAGAATTGATTAGGCTGGTTCCTGGTCCCAAAAACCCTGGCGATCCTATATTGCCAACAGTGCCGATGTGTCTAAAATAGTGAAGGAGGTGGAGTAGCAAATTGATCCCTCAAGAAAGAATCTGCCAAAATTAAATAGCCTCCCTGAAGGTATTTTTAGACCCAAGTTTATGTTTAATAAAATCGGACAATTTTCAGGGCATCCTATCCCTGACGTTTCCCTAGCGACGTCACGTCGACAACACAGACGTCGATGAGGACGTTGTTGAGAAGCTATCCATTATTATTTACTTTTTTATTTAGAACGATACGGAAGGGGGGATGGAACTGGAATGGAAATCTACAGAAAATGAGGATGTAATGGCGAAACCTAGCAAGAGTGGGTACTTCCGACTTCTCAGGGACGGGCATAAGCCGGTCTTAGTCGATAAAGAAACTGGGAATACGGTGGCCAATTCCTATGGGGAGGCAGTGAATCAGGGTTATATATCTGACGAAAGTAAAAAGGGCTCAGATAAGCAGGAGCAAACCCTTGACAAAGGCATTACCGGCTTTGTGAATTATTGGATTGCACAAGCAAATCCAATAACGTTTGATGTTATTGCTTCTTATCGCAAATATCGACAAAATACTTGGCACAGTGCCTTTGCTGGTAAAGTTAAGGAAGGAGATAAAGTATTTTGTCTCAAGTCTAAGGGGGAAGATAGTTGGAGAGGGATTCTTTCCCTGGAGGAAGTGACCTGCGATCCTGTTCG
>JAGXOF010000094.1 GCA_023660035.1 Dehalococcoidia bacterium LH_S1 | reverse complement strand
GAGTTTGCCAGGATTGAAGTGGAAGGCAAGGGGGAACGGTGGCTGGACCTGCAGCTTCCGCTGTATTTGCTCCTGCTCCCCGAGGAAGATAGATTCTCAGGGGACGTGAAGGTTGGCTACTTCAATCTTCCCAAGGGGGCCGGTGAGACGGGGGTCGCGGAGTGGTCGGGATTTGACCGTACTTATCTGGAATCGGCCAGGACTTGCGCAGAGGGAGCTGTCAGGGGTATTCGCAGTCGGCAGTTCTGGCCGCCCTCTTCGAAGGTAACCTACGAGGAGTTCCAGAGGCTGTTCCACTCGGACATTCCCAGTTGTATTGACGTGGAGGAGTTTCAGGCGTTTATGGAAGGGCACTAGAGCACCAGGGACCAGAGCACCAATACCAAGGTGAAATCGGATGACAGTCACTAAAATCAACCACCAGGCGATATCGGCCTCTGCGGGGTCGGGCAAGACCTTCCAGCTTGCTCATAGGTACATAGCGCTTTTGGCCCACAGGGTAAACCCTGACCGTGTCATCGCGCTGACCTTTTCGCGTAAGGCGGCCGGAGAGATATTTGATTCCATCGTGAATTACCTGTGCCAGGCGGCCAGTTCCCCTGAAAAGGCACAGGAGACCGGTCAGCGGATAGGGAAGCCGGATTTCCGGGAGCGCGATTTCCTGCACCTTCTGAGGGTACTTGTGGAAAGCCTTCATCGTTTGCATATCAGCACACTGGACAGCTTCACCGTACGGGTCATTCAGTCCTTCCCCATGGAACTCGGCATTCCTGCCCATCTGGAGATGCTGGATAACGAAGGGGCTGCTGCCCAGAGCACGCGGCAGGAAGTCCTGAATGCGATATTCGACCGCCGCCGCACGGACCCTTCAGTACAGCGGGAGTTTATGGATGGATTCCAGCAATCGACCTTCGGCAGGGATGAGAAAATTCTGGGGCGCAGCCTGGACAATTTTATAGGGGCTTATCAGGGCTACTATCAGATTCTTCCTCTCCCCGAGGCCTGGGGTGATAGGGACATGATATGGGCCGGTGGCTCGCCGTGGCTCGACGATAAGAACGATGTGGATTCCGCCGCGGAGAGCCTTAAGTTACTTCTGGAAGGGGAATCGCTTCCCGATGGGGCTATGAATCGGTGGGAATCCTTCATTGAAGCTACCCGTTCATATCAGGCCGGCTCGTCCTGGAAAGAGATCGACTATCTGTTTAAGAAACTCAGCGAGGGTATCGAGGCCCTGCGTGAGGGCAATGCCAGTCTCGTTGTCGACAGGAAACGGCAGGATTTGTCCGCCAAACAGGGTCGGCTCGCCTTGCAGCTCCTTGGACATATAATGAGGACGGAGATTCTAACCTCTCTTGAGCAGACCCGCGGTATCTACCGTGTCCTCAATCAATACGAACGCCTATACGATTCCATGGTCAGGCGGCGGGGAAAGTTGACTTTTACCGACGCGCAGTACCTGCTCACTGCGGCCAATATCTACAGCAGCGGGACTCTGCTCAGTCGGGGTCCTTCGGAGGAGGCTCGACTCTATATTGATTTCCGACTCAACTGCAAGCTCGACCACTGGCTGCTGGACGAGTTCCAGGATACCAGTGACTTGCAGTGGGAAGTGCTTCGAAATCTCGCCGATGAGATATTGCAGGACGACAGCGGCCAGCGCAGCTTCTTCTACGTGGGAGATGTAAAACAGGCTATCTACGGCTGGCGCGGGGGGAACGCCAGGCTCTTCGGCGCCATACTGGACCAGTACGGAGAACAGATTGAACAGCATTCCATGAACACCTCGTTTCGTTCCTCTCAGCCTGTCATAGATACCGGGAACCAGGTCTTCACTCAACTTCCTGCTGACCTGCCTGAGGAGGCGAGGACTGAGTGGAGCAGAATGTGGCAGCATCATGACTGCCAGCCGGGGAGCGTGCCCCCACAGGGCTATGTCGCACTGCTGGAAGCTCAGCCGCAGGAAACCGAGGGTAGGGCCAATGATGAAGAGCGGCAGCGGATTGTAGCCCAGTTGCTTAAGGAAGTCGACCCGGCGCGCCGCGGGCTTTCGACTGCCATTCTGGTACGTACGAATGAAGGCGGAAGGCAGATGGTCAATTCCCTTCGGGCTGAATGCCCGGGCATGAACATCGTCCATGAAGGAAAAGCCGCCATTGAGGACAACCCGGTGGTATCTCTCCTTTTGTCGCTGGTGAAATTCGCCGCGCATCCCGGCGATACCTTCGCGCAACGGCATCTGGAGATGAGTCCTTTGAAGCAGTATTTTGAGGAACAGAGGATAAATTTGAGAAACCTTTCCGCAAGTCTGCTGGCGGATATCCAGAGGGACGGTTTTCAATCGTTCATGAGGACATGGGGGGACCGGCTGGACCGAGCACACCCGCTTGATGATTTCGGCCGCAGCAGGCTCGGGAATTTGATCGAGGCGGCCGGTGAGTTCGACCAGAATGGCAGCCACGACTGTGATGAGTTCCTGCGCTTCGTTGACAGCTACCAGCTCCACGAGCTTGCATCGGAGAATGCGGTGTGCGTTATGACCATTCACCAGTCCAAAGGACTGGGATTCGATGTTGTTATATTACCGGACCTGCAGGGAAGAAACATGACCGGCGGAGGCCATCCTGGTGTGGTGATGGCCCGCGACCCCTACAACAATCGACCTGTCTGGGCTCTGAAGATGCCGCGCAAGGTCGTTGCCCAGGGCGACCCCGTACTCGCCTCGCAGGTTCAGGCGAGCGATGAAGCAGCCTGCTTCGACAGCCTGTGCGTGCTGTATGTGGCCATGACCAGGGCAAAGCGCGCTCTGTACATGGTGACAGGGTACCCGGGTAAAAACGCCAAAGCGATGACCTCCGCCGCGTTCCTGAAGAAACAATTGGCTTCCGAGCTGGCCCCCGAAGACAGTTCTGTCATCAATCTTGGTGGGGAGGACACCGTCTGCCTGTATGAGGTCGGGGACAGGAATTGGTATACAGGCGTCGCCGGAAAAGAGATCGCTGCCGAGCCGCAAAGGCCTGCTGATGTGCCAAGGGATTTCTCCACACAACCATCCTCTCGTCAGCGGCTGGCCAATGTGATGCCGTCACGTGAGGGGGAAAGCGAACAGAGTGCCGCCATGCTGTTCGAGCGTTCCTATCGGGATAGACTTGACTTCGGCATGGCGGTGCACAGCCTCTTCCTCATGGTCTCTTTCATCGAAGAAGTAGATGTGGAGAAGCTCACTCGTGGGTGGTATGAAACGTCATCGATGGAAACCGAGGTGAAGGACAGGGTTATCGAGGAGTTTTC
>JAGXOF010000093.1 GCA_023660035.1 Dehalococcoidia bacterium LH_S1 | reverse complement strand
GCTGCTGCTATAATCGCCTTCCGAAAGGCAAGTTTTATTTACGGATAAGTTCTTAATAGCGGGGAATCATCTTCTCCAGGAATCGAAAGGTACATGGTCCATCTGCCGTTTAGCGTCTACCTCGGCTGGATAACTATAGCTACCATCGCTAACGTTTCCGCTCTATTGGTGGATATCAACTGGAACACATTCGGTCTCGGGGAACAATTCTGGACTGTACTGGTGATCGTTGTCGGTATAGCAATTGCGCTGAGCACATTATTTATACGAAGAGACACCTTCTATTGTCTCGTTGTCGACTGGTCATTATTTGGCATATTGATGAAGCGGCTTTCCGCTGATACCGTACCCGACCAAAGCGTGGTAATCGTTACTATCATAGGCCTAGCCTTGATATCAGTTGGAATAATATTTCAGATCGCGACAAGAAGAATATATTAGGCTGAGAGCAATATAGCATCGCCTACTGAAGCGCCCAAGGGCAAATACCTTTTCGCGAGAAAGCCTTGCGCTGAGATTCGTCCCCGAGGGTAAAATATGGGGCGAACAGTCATGTCGGAAGTCGCTACCCTCGCCGGTGGTTGTTTCTGGTGTAAGGATATGCGAATCGGAGGGAATAACTGCAAAGGTCGCTGTGTGCATCGGGTTATCCGAATAAGGTTATTCGGACGCCGGATAGTCATACCTGTAATTCATGGTTGGGGCGAAGTGGAAGGCAGGAGAATCGAAACATCAAGGCCAATTGGCTCATCGGGTCTCTGGGGTATTGTCCCTGCTAATATTCGACCTGTAATCACACCATCCGATTCTGATAAAATGTCTCTGAGGTGACAAAAGTGAGGTAGTGAAATGATGAGCAAATCTGACAGCCTCTTCGACTTTATGGAAAACAAGGCCCTGACCACCCTGGAGGTCTTTTATAACCAGAAACAGGACAAGTTTTTTGCTCCGGGGTATGAGTGAGTGGGACGATGATGTCAAGAAAAACAGCAGGGCAATGTACTGCAAACACCTCAATACTCTGGCCATAAAAGAGGCGTGTGACTTTGTCTATGGCAGCCGGGATTTATCACATAGAAGGATAGCAATTCAGGGGCTGGGGGAAGTAGGATACACGCTGTCCGAGTATCTATTGAGTGATGAGGCCAAGCTCTTCGTCACTAATATGGACCTGTCCAAGGTAGAAAGGCTGCAACAAGAATGGGGCAAAGGGACAGTTGAATACGTGGAGCCAGAAGAGATATATATCGTAGATGCCGATGTGTTTTCTCCCTGTGCCATGGGCGGCATAATAACAGAGGACAGAATCGATAAATTCAAGTTTAAGATAATAATAGGCTCAGCCAAAAACCAGATATGGGCAAACAGCAAAGAGGAAGAGCTGGAACTCGCCAGTAAGCTTGCTGACAGGGGTATTCCCTTTGTTACCGATTGGGCACATAATTTGGGCGGCGTACTATGCGCCTGGATGGAATGGCTTTATCAAGAAGAAGCTTCCTTCGAGAAATTGAAGCCAAGGATTGAGCATATATGCCGAAACGATTTCAGGGAATTGCTCGAGGAAGCAAGGGACACAGGTAAGACCCCTACAGATCTGGTATATGAGAAGGTTGAGAATATAGTATTTTCTGGCGCTGACTTTCATGAGTCACTGAATCCATAAGAATCATGATAAGACGCTTCTCCCTATACGGTTTTCTCAAGAACCAGCGGTACTTTGAGCCGTTTATCATCCTGTTCTTCTTGTCCAGCGGGCTCTCTTTTACACAGATCGGCTTCCTTGTAGGTTTCCGTGAGATGGCTACCAATCTCATGGAGATCCCCAGCGGGGCGGTGGCGGATTTGTTTGGGCGGCGGCGATGCATGATGTTGTCCTTTGTCTCCTATATCGCCTCATTTGCCATCTTCGGGTTCAGCCAAGATTACTGGCAATTCTTTGTTGCCATGTTATTCTTCGCCATTGGCGAGGCCTTCCGCACTGGCACACACAAATCCATAATATTCACCTGGCTCCGCTTCGAGGGCCGCTCGGGTGAAAAGACCAAAGTATACGGCTACACTCGCTCCTGGTCCAAAATAGGTTCAGCGGTGTCGGTCATCCTGGCCGTTGCCTTTGTTCTACTGACTGAGAATTACGCTTACGTGTTCTTTTTCACCATTGTCCCCTATTTGGTAGGCCTGATAAACTTTATGACCTACCCTGAAGAACTGGAGGGACAGCCAGCAAGGGGGACGAGCTTCCGGACCATCTTCCAACATCTTTGGGAATGTCTCAGGGTCTCCATATCGATTAAGCACTTGCGGCGTCTGATGACGGAATCGATAGGCTTTGAGGGCGTTTACAAGGCAGTGGAAAGCTATCTTCAACCTGTGGTGAAGAGTCTGGCACTGATGCTGCCGCTTTTTCTTGGTCTGGGAGATGTCCAGCGCAGCGCCATACTGGTAGGGACTGTATACTTCATAGTATATCTTGTATCTGGCTATGCCAGCCGCAACTCGTACCATGTGACAGAGCGCTTTGGGGGAGAGGAAGGAGGGAGTCGCTTGCTCTGGAAAGTTGTTTTTATCCTCTACCTGGCACTGATTCCTCTGCTATTTTTTGAATATTACCATGCAGCCATAGTTGGGTTCATAGTTCTTTCCCTGATTCAAAACTTCTGGCGGCCCATCCAGATTAGCCGTTTCGATGCCTATGCCACCGAGGCGCAGGGAGCCACGGTTTTATCCATCGAGAGCCAAGCGAAGTCGGTCTCGACCATGATGCTTGCGCCGATTATAGGGGCAGTGGTAGACTTTGTCAGGACTCAAAACCTGGGCGGAGACTTCTGGCCTGTGGCGGCAATTGCAGCGATTATTACATTGCTGGTCCTGGTCGTGTCGTTGAGGAAAAGGAAGTAGCAGGACAGGTCCCCTTCCCTTACTTCATCACGGCAATTTTAAAGAGCAGGTCACAGGACACGTATCATTGTCAAGGAGAAAGCCCATCTCGTCCACCTGCAAGAATAGGGTCTCTCCCACGATATCAAATCATTTCCCCGCCTGACGAACTGGTGATTCATTCAAATTACCCATTTGAGATGAGGGTCCGGTTGTGCTATATTTAATTCAACTTTCAAACGATTCACCTTTCAAATCATCATGCATACGAATTAAATTTCCAAAATTTATAGCAAATAAGCACCGGAAACACCTTGGGTACAAGTAATAGGGGCAACAAAGCTTGTCTGAAAAATCTGTGAGATACGATAATATAGAGAAATAGGGGTAGGCCCTTGACTCCTCTAAGGACGCTGCATAGAATGATGTTCGGTGGAGGATTATCCGAAAACATTGCTC
>JAGXOF010000092.1 GCA_023660035.1 Dehalococcoidia bacterium LH_S1 | reverse complement strand
CATGGACAAAGGCCTTACCCATGAAATAGAGCGGAACAATTGCAGAAACAGGCATCGGTTCGGTAGATTCAAGCGCAGATCTATTGTGGTCTCAAAATCAGTGGAAATGGTGGACTTGACCATGGCACTGTTTGCCAAGTTTAGGGTGAATGGGGACGTGTCGGGAATTTTTAAGTTAGCCATAGTTAGTTAGGCAATACCCTCCTCTTTCTTAACCGCCTTATCCTCTCTTCGTGGGTAAGGGTTACCTATTCTTTAAGATAATAGGATTTCTTTTAAAGAAGTAGAAGCTGGCTGAGTTTTCTCATCTTGGTAACTTCTCACGGTAAGTTAGTATCATTACTAATCATACCATGAGTGTTACCCATGTATCTTAGCCTCCGCAGCTTCTATTCCTTCTATAAAATCCTGAGGCTTTTCCTTATCTAACTCCTTGCAGACCTCGAAGAATTCCTCTCTACGTTCTTCTTGCTCTCTCGAAAGCTTAAAATCCATTTTATCTCCTTAAAGACCTACAATAAAAACGCTAATTACACAGCTGGGTGGGAAGCCACCAAGATTATGAGTCATCCCAAACTTGGGATTCTTTACCTGCCTTGGCCCACACTTCCCTTGAAGCTGCTTATACTCTTCATACATCATCCTTAATCCTGAGGCGCCAATAGGATGGCCAAAACATTTCAAACCACCATCGGTTTGAATAGGTTGTTCCCCATCCAGATTGAACCTGCCAGCATCAATATCCTCTTTTACTCTTCCCCTAGGACTGAATTGCAAATCTTCCATGGTTACCGCTTCTGTGATGGAGAAACAATCATGAACCTCAGCCATGCTTATTTCCTCACGAGGATTCTTTATTCCCGCCTCTTCATAAGCTTTTATAGCAGCGCGCGTAGTCGACTCAACATGGGTGTAATCGTAATCGGTATACAACATATCCTCACCTGAGCTTGCAGCGATTTGAAGAGCTTTAATATAAACAGGGTCAGGTCTGAATTTCTTGGCATCTTCAGCTCGAACTACAATGGCTGCTGCCGATCCATCGCTCACTCCACAGGAATCATATAATCCCAACGGCCAGGCAATAATAGGGGCTTTCATTATTACTTCTACAGGAGCTTCTCTCCTAAGGTGAGCTTTCTCGCATAAAGTACCATTATGATGGCTCTTTGAGGATACCTTGGCTAACATCGTCTTTCCTTCCTCAGGGCTAAGGTTATACTTGGCGAAGTATCTCGTTGCCATCTGAGCAAACATCCCTGGAGCAGTCATATTTGGATTAATAAGCGATTCGTATTTCCCATCAGCGCCAAGGGACAGCTCTGGAAGGCCGCCATAGCCTACATCCTTAAGCTTCTCCACGCCGAGCGCCAAAACAATGTCATAAACCCCTGAGGCAACTGCATAGGAAGCTCCCCTTAAAGCCTCCGAGCCGCTGGCACACATATTTTCTACATGCGTCACTGGAATATAGGGTAACTTTAGCGTTTCAGATAAAGGCAAAGCACTCACTCCTTGGTTAACCTCTGTAAATTGGTTGCCCTGCCAAGCTGCCTCAATATCCTTTGGCTCTATCCCGGCATCCTCAATTGCTTCTTTATATGCTTCAACCATTAAGTCTTCAGGAGCTGCATCCCACCTCTCACCAAACTTGGTGCAACCCATTCCTATAATCGCAACTTTGTCCTTTATAGTTCCCATTTTTACTCCTCCTTTTATTTATTAATCACTCTCTTATCGGTACCGCTTTCCAGAAATAAAAATAAGTACCTCTCCTTTCATCAATAAATTTCCTTCTCAGTCTCATCTCCACAGGCATGCCTACCTTAAGGCCACCAGGTTCACAATAGGTTACCTCAAACTCGTTTCTCCCGCCCCCATCAAAGTCTATCATGCCATATATAGCTGGGGGACTAGGAGTGAAGCCTAAATGGTCTTCAGTATAGGTGAAGACGTGCCCCTTTTTGTCAGAGAAGCTATAAGGTTCCATCTCATCAATTGCCTTACAATTTGGATTGGCACATACCCTCTGAGCAGGAAACTGTGGAGTGCCACATTTCTTGCATCTCGACCCAACGAGGCCTAAGATTTCCTTGCGATGCCTCCAGGATAATGGTTTCTGGTCCCATGGAATCCCCGTTTCGGCCCTTGTCCCCATATCCACCGAAATTACATTTCGAAAACTAGCATACTTAGTATAATTTGTCAGCATATTCTTGGATGCTAAATTTTTCTTAACCCCTTTTCTTTTACCTTCTATATCGCTTATCTTTTCTGTAGCTTGGAACAATAAAGCATCACTTCCATTTCCCCAACTTGCAACAATAAGATTATCCTTTGGTTTGGCATCTTCAAGTGCTGCTACAAGTAGAATTAGGGGATAAGCAGTGCCACTATCACCTATCGTGCCAAGCAAATGCTCTTGGACTTGATTGGGGTCAAACCCGAGACGTTTTCCTATAGTTGCATGATCTCTAACATAAAGACAAGGGTAACTTGCCTTAGCAATATCCCCAGGATTAAGATTATATTTCTTAGCCAATCCCGTGAAGGCCTCAGGGATAAATTTATTGTACCCTTCGTCTCTAACCCACCTATCTTCCGTAGGCCTATCAAATTTGTCAAAATCTGCCATCCACCTATCCACGAAGTCATAAGAAATAGAATGTGAACCCTGGAAATTTGCAATCACGTCATCCTCGCCTAGGAGAAAAGCAGCAGCGGCATCACCATAAGCTTCCTCTTGAGGGCTGCCAGGTTTTCCTACACGGCACTCAGAGGCGCATACTAGGATGTTTTTAGCTGACCCTGCCTTGATTGCATCATAAGCAGCAAGCAAAGCAGTAGTTCCTGACTTGGTAGAACCTGCGAAATCAGCGGTTTTTATATCTGGCCTTAGATCAAGGGCGGTGGCGATTATTCCAGCATTTTGCCTTTCCTTATAGGGAAAAGTAACGCTGGCAAAGTACACTCCATCAATTGTGTTCCTATCAATCCCACTCAAGCAATCCATGCTTGCAGCTACTGCCATGGTGATGCTATCCTCATCATAGTTGGCCACCGCTTTCTCTCCAGCCATAAAGGTAGCTGGATTTAGCCATCCCATAGCTGAATAAATAACTTTACGGTCTATGCGATACCAAGGTATATAAGCACCATAAGAAGTAATTCCGACCATTTTTTCCTCCTATTCGGCCAGATTCTTAATAAGTTGTCTAAAAACTCGACCTTTTAGCTTGACATTATCACATTTGAAAAATACAAATTTTTCAAGCACATATAAATTTAAAAGGGGTATCCACTTAGACCCACCTACCTCCGGCCATGTCGCCATAAGTGCTCGGCTTGATGTCGACAGCGTGCTGCATTAGGCGATAGA
>JAGXOF010000091.1 GCA_023660035.1 Dehalococcoidia bacterium LH_S1 | reverse complement strand
GGTGGTGTCTATGCCGTACTTATACTTGAGAAAGCGCTCCCCGGTCGCGGGATACAGCGCGTAAATAAGCACATCCTGTATGTTCCCGGCGAATTCCTTTGAATTCGCCTTGGCCTTCTCCAGCTCCGGCTCGATCATATCCGCTGGTCGGCATGTAATTGGCTCAGTCCCTTTGAGAACAATTTCCTGGACCTCGGGGTCAATCGGAGCCGGTGGCTTACCATACAGACCAGAAATGTAGTTCCTGGCCTCAGTGGAGAATACCTTGTACCGTCCTGCCAGAACGTTCTGTACCGCCTGGGCCCCTACAATCTGGCTTGTGGGTGTAACCAGAGGGGGAGAGCCGAACTCGGCCCTCGTCCTGGATGTCTCGGCCTGAACCTCGGACAACTTGTCGAGAGCATTCATTTGTTTGAGCTGAGATATGAAATTGCTGGTCATTCCACCAGGTATCTGGTGAACGAGCACATTGGCATCTATAACCGACATCCTTGACTCATTGAGGAAATCCCAATATTTGGGAGTGACCTCCTCGAGCATTTGACTGCACTTGGATAGCTGATCGATATCAAGTCCCGTATCCCTGTCCGTACCGTACAGAGATATCACGAATGGCTCGATAGCCGGCTGGGCGGAACGCAGCGCAAATGGAGAGAGCGCCGTATCGATAATGTCAACACCAGCCTCAATCGCCTTCAGATACGACATCGAACCCTGACCGCTGGTGTAGTGTGAGTGAATGTCTACAGGCACACTGACAGCCTCCTTCAACGCCTCTACCAAATCGTAGGCATCATATGGGGAGATCAGTCCCGCCTGGTCCTTTATACATATCGAGTCCGCCCCCATTTGCTCGAAAATTCGAGCCTTATTGACGTAATAGGCAAGATCGTAAACAGGTCCGCCCATGCGGGGTTGGGTAAGCGAGTAACACACTGCAGCCTGGTAGTGCTTGCCACATTCCTTGATTGCTATAGCCGCTCGCTCGTGGTTGCGCTCATCGTTGACCGCATCAAAGACGCGGAATATGTCGATGCCCACCTCGGCAGCCTGCTCGACAAAAGCATCCACTATGTCGTCAGGATAGTTGCGGTAGCCGACGAGATTATGCCCGCGCAGAAGCATCTGTAACGGGGTGTCAGGCATAAGCCTCTTGAGAATGCGCGGCCTATCCCACGGATCCTCGCCCAGAAAGCGATGAGCGACATCGAATGTAGCTCCACCCCAAACCTCCATGGAATAAAAGCCACACTTGTTCATTTCCTCGGCCATCCATTCCATGTCCTCCGTGCGCATGCGGGTGGCTATGTTGGACTGATGCCCATCACGGAGTGTAACGTCGCATATTTTGACAGGATTCTGGACCTTCGGACGTGATTTCACCTTGTCAGCAGTCAGATCCTTTGCTAAGATCGGGCCGTCTCCTATTCCTTCCACGATACTCCTCCTTGGGTGTACTAAGCATGTCAGGGAACCGTTTCCCCGGCTTTTCCAACCCCTAAACAAACCCAAAACCGCTTTTGTTGTGATTTTTAACCTCGCGCCATTCCGGGTTTGTTTAGGGCGTGGAACTTAGTGCTTAGCCTCCTCTGTCTAGACGCAGTCCGCCCGGTCCTGAGCAGGGCACCCGGCTACCTGTCCCCTTTATAGCGGAATATTCCCATGTTTCCTAGGAGGCCTTATTTCCTGCTTGGTGACGGTACACTCCAGCGCACTGATAATGGTCTCGCGAGTGTCCCGGGGCATGATAACATCGTCTATAATTCCCCGTGACGTACCAATGTAGGGATTATAATTGATCGTTCCGTATCCGGTGACCACACCCTCCGCCGGGACGGATGTCTTCTCCATCCCAAACTGGCTGGACCGATGCCGGACGAAGAGGTCCAGCTCGTGGAAACTGCCGGGATCGAACAGCAAGTTCAGCCTTTCCCTGGCAGTCAATTTCCCCAAGGCGTGTTGCCGCTCGATGTTTCCCTTACCGCCCATGGCGGTCTCTTTTTTCCTGCAGCTCTATAAGTCGGTCAGCAACGCTTCCCATAATCCCTCCGCGCTTGAGTAGGAGTGCCTGTTGCGTTAGATTGTTCTACATTGGAATATTTTACAGTACATCCAGGGAGAAGGCAAGCTGTGTTTGAATAACAGGATTCAAGCTGCCTGGTAGTCATGTTATAATCAGCATGCAGACCCGTGTCCTCTCGGAAGAATACTATGAACTTGATCATCCAGAATGGGCGAATACTTGATCCCTCTCAAGCCATCGACCGCATCGATGACCTGGTAATCTCCGATGGCAAAATAGCACAACTCGGACTAACGGGTAACCCCAGGCCTCCTTACCGGGTTCTGGATGCTACGGGCATGGTTGTCTGCCCCGGATTTATCGACATACACTGTCACCTTCGTCAGCCAGGGTTTGAGGAAAAGGAAACCATCGCCACTGGCACCACCTCGGCCGCAAATGGTGGATTTACCACTGTATGCTGCATGCCCAACACACGCCCTCCCCTGGATACTAAATCAAGGATTGAGCGGATACAGACTCTGGCGCGCGAAGAGGGGGCTGTAAGGGTCTTTCCCGTGGGATGCGTTACGAAGGAGCGTAGGGGCGAGAAGCTGGTGGATATGCGGAGCCTGCGCGAGGCCGGAGTAGTTGCTTTCAGCGACGATGGGAGCCCGGTCTGGAACGCTGAAATTATGCGCCAAGCTTTGCAGCGGAGCAGGTCCGTTGACCTGCCCATTACCAATCACTGCGAGGATTTGTCTCTTTCAAGTGAGGGGGATATGAACGCAGGCAAGGTAGCGGATAGCCTGGGGTATCGGGGAATCCCGACCGCCGCTGAAGATACAATGGTGGAGCGCGACTTGCGGCTGGCGGGCGAGACAGGAGGGCGGCTCCACATCGCACATGTAAGCACTGCCGATTCAGTGGGAATGATCCGCCAGGCAAAGAAGCGTGGTGTTGACGTATCTGCAGAGGTGACACCCCACCATCTGACTCTAACCGAGGACGCGGTAATCCTCCATAAAACAAACGCCAAAGTAAACCCTCCGCTGCGAACCAATGCGGATGTAGCGGCTCTGGTAGAGGGCTTGCACGACGGCTCCATCGATGCCATAGGCACAGACCATGCTCCACACACCGAAGCCGATAAGTCATGTCCATTCACCGAAGCCCCGTTTGGTATAAGTGGCTTTGAGACAGCTCTGGGGGCTGTCATGTCCCTGGTACACCAGGGGAAAATCGATCTTCGGACCTTAATCTCCAAGCTGACCCACGAACCGGCACAGCTTATCGGACTCTCCAACAATATGGGGAGCCTTAAAATCGGGTCCGTTGCGGATGTTACTATATTCGCGCCCAACACTGAATGGACCGTCAATCCGGCGTATTTCGCCTCCAAGGGC
>JAGXOF010000090.1 GCA_023660035.1 Dehalococcoidia bacterium LH_S1 | reverse complement strand
CTGGGGAAGATTAACGCCAGTCTTCCCTCCCACGCTGGCGTCGACCATGGCCAGAAGCGTAGTTGGGACCTGCACGAAACGGACACCTCTCATGAATGAGGCGGCAGCAAAGCCGGCGATGTCGCCGGTTACTCCCCCGCCGAGCGAGACTACGGTTCCCTGGCGATCCAGCTTCTCCACCAGGAAACGCTCGTAGAGACCGCTCACCATTGCCAGGGTCTTGTTTTCCTCGCCGTCGGGGATGACACAGGTGAAATAATCATACCCTGATGCCGCAAGCGATGCCTCAACCCGCCGGGCATGGATTTTCTCAACTACTTCATTCGTCACAATGGCGACCCGGCTCGTATCCTGAGCGCCAACCACGCGCAGGACCCCGCCCGCCTGGTCCAGTAAATTATTGCCGATCAACACGTTGTACTCTCCGTCGGGATGAGAGACCGGCATGGTAGTCATGGAGGTAATCTCTAGAATCCTGTTCACAACCTCCTCCACCGAGAGACCATCGGTGGAGACCTGCCACGGGATGGAGGCATAGTGCGCGCTCCGCGACGACAGCAATCGCTCCAGCTCCGCCCGCGGGTCCTCCGTAGCGATGAGGGGGCGCTTATTGACCTGGTCATTGCCGGAGCAGTCCTGTAAGCGGGCAAGGATGGTATCAACGCTGCAAGTAAGGCAAACAATAGTGCCACTACGAGCCATGAGTTCCCGGTTCCGCTCATCGATGAGAGTGCCGCCACCGGTGGCGATTACGAGGTTCTCCTGTCCGCTCAACCTTTCCAACAGTGAGGTCTCAAGCCGCCGGAATGCCCCTTCCCCATCCTGATCAAATATCTCCGCGATGGAGCGGCCGTTCTCCCGTTCGATCTCCTCGTCCATATCTATAAAGGGGCAACCGAGGCAGTCCGCCAGCGCCCGGCCGACCTCGCTCTTTCCGGTTCCCATAAATCCGGTGATAATGATATTCCTCACCTTTTCATCTCCGCCAGGCTGTCGCCGCCGTATTTCTCCACTAGTGCCTCTGCAAGTGTCCATGCCACCATCGCCTCACCCACAACCGAGGCAGCGGGAGCGGCACACACATCCGACCGCTGGTACTCGGTCGACGCTGGCTTTGCGGTCTCCATATTGACCGAACTGAGGGGGGTTAGGGTGGTGGGGATGGGTTTCATTGCGGCATGGAGCACAATTGGCTTGCCGTTGCTTACGCCACCCTCGATTCCGCCAGCGCGGTTTGTCTCTCTGTAAACCCTTCCATCATCGCCTGTGAAAAGCTCATCATGCACCTTCGTCCCCGGCAGACCCGCACTTGCAAAACCCTCGCCGATCTCCACGCCCTTGATGGCGGGGATGGACATCACCGCCGCGGACAGCCTGCCGTCCAGTCGGCGGTCCCATTGAGCATAGCTCCCCAATCCGGCGGGGACACCGGCAGCGACAATAACAAACGTGCCACCGAGGGAGTCACCTGACTGGCGGGCAGCATCGATCGCCTCCCGCATGCGGGAGGCGGCATCAGTATCAGGGCAGCGCACATCGCTATCCTCAGCCCGTTGCCATAGCTCTTTGGGGGTAATATCGGGGATAGCAGCTTCCACATCCCCTATCTGCCTGACATAACCTATAACCTCGACCTTAAAGGCAGCAAGAAGTTGTTTGGCGATAGCTCCCACCGCAACGCGGGCCGCCGTCTCCCGGGCACTTGCCCGCTCGAGCACGGGTCGGGCATCGTTCAAGCCGTACTTGACCATTCCAGCGTAGTCGGCATGACCCGGCCGGGGCACCGTGATCCGGGGAAGGTCTCCTGCCACCCAGCGGTCCCGCCAGTTGGGCCAGTCCCGATTTTCGATTCTCAGCGCAATGGGTGAGCCAGTGGAATATGCGGCCAACACACCGCCTTCGATGGCAACCGTATCTTGTTCGATGTCCATTCGCCCGCCCCGGCCATAGCCGCCCTGCCGGCGGCGCAGATCGCGGTTGATGAGTTCGGTGCCTATTGCCACACCCGCGGGAAATCCCTCCACAATGGCTGTAAGGGCCGGGCCATGTGATTCCCCCGCCGTCAGAAAACGGAGTTTTGTCATGTATTCATCCCCTCAGCATTTCGCTTATCCATGGCTGCATACAATGATGACACAAATGAACGCACCTGGCCAGTTGCATCCGATTCCGTGGCCTTTTTCACTGGCACTGCCAACAATCACTCCATCGGCGAGCGAGGCGACAGTAGCGGCCTGCTCCGGCGACGCAATACCGAATCCAACAGCTACCGGCTTGCTTGTGGCCGACTTCACCTGCCTGACGAGAGTGTCCAGGTTGGGCGGGAGCGAATGGCGTGCCCCAGTGATTCCCGCCACGGAGACGACATAAACAAAGCCCCGGGACCGCTCGCACACTGTGCTCACACGCTCAGCCGAGCTGGTCGGCGCAAGGAGATAGATAAGCGCCACCCCATTCCGCCCAGCAGCATCTTCCAAATCGGCAGCCTCTTCAGGCGGCAGGTCAGGCACGATCAGTCCGTCAACCCCTGCCTCCGCACAGGCACGGCAAAAGGAATCCTCTCCATAGCTCAATATAGGATTATAGTACCCCATGAACACAAGCGGTACAGTCACGCCCCTCAAACGCATGGTTCTTACCGCCTCCAGACATTTGGAGACGGTCACCCCGCCCTGTAAGGCTTCATGGGTAGCATGTTGAATGGTCGGCCCATCAGCCAGAGGATCGGAGAACGGCAATCCCAGCTCCACGATGTCAGCA
Source organism: Dehalococcoidia bacterium LH_S1 (assembly GCA_023660035.1). Classification (GTDB taxonomy): domain Bacteria; phylum Chloroflexota; class Dehalococcoidia; order SZUA-161; family SpSt-899; genus JAGXOF01. The sequence goes on along the minus strand of JAGXOF010000090.1, from coordinate 654 downwards.
CCTCCGTCAATAGCAGCCTCCACCAGATGCAGAGAGTCCTCCACATTCGGATATCCCAGAGGAATATAAGGTATAAGCGCAGCCCGTCCCTTCTGCCTGGCCTGCCGGAAAGCATTCTCAATCGCATCGAGCCCCCTGGCCCTCATTCCCTCTCCTTTCTCTCCTGGATAATCGTATCCAGATCCTTATCGCCGCGCCCGGAAAGATTGACAATAATTATTTGACCGTTATTAGCTACGGAGGCGCGTTTCACAGCTTCAGCCACAGCATGGGCCGACTCCAGAGCGGGGATGATCCCCTCGGTTCTGCACAGGAGCTCAACCGAGGAAAGCGCCTCTTCATCCGTGGCATAGGTGTATTCAGCGCGTTTAAGGGCTCTCAGGTAGGAGTGCTCCGGCCCGATGCAGGGGTAGTCGAGTCCTGCGGATATGGAGTGCGTGGGCAGGATTTGCCCGTCATCATCCTGAAGCAGGTAAGAGCGCGTTCCGTGCAGCACCCCTATGCGGCCCTGACCGGGATCAGCGAACCGTGCCGCATGCTTCCCGCTCTCTATTCCGCGTCCCCCCGCCTCTACCCCCACCAGTGTCACAGCATCATACAAGAAGGGGTGAAACATCCCAATAGCATTTGAGCCCCCACCGACGCACGCGACGA
>JAGXOF010000008.1 GCA_023660035.1 Dehalococcoidia bacterium LH_S1 | reverse complement strand
ATCCGATGCACCTTAAACAACCCTGTTTTTTGTCTTGACTATGGGGAGAACCTTAGACCCCCATATTGAGCATCTCTACTGGATTGAGTTATAATTGAGCAAAATAGTGATAGTGTTGGGGAATCGTCTAGTGGTAGGACAGTGGACTCTGGATCCACAAGCCCAGGTTCGAATCCTGGTTCCCCAGCCATCTTTCAAGTGCTAAACAGCCTTACCTTCTCACCGGGCGATAGAGAATCAATTCGCCTTTGGCGGACAAAATCCAGACACAAAACAGGAAATAACACTAATCGGGGGGAGCATCAGGGTTGAGTTGTCAAATCTCTTACTATCCCGCTGCTCTTTGCACAGCAATGGAAAGATAGTTCCAAATTACCACTACGAACATCACAACACACAGCCACTTAAGAAGCTTCCCCTTCCCGAAGAAAATACCCAGCCCTACTATTCCCGCGGTGACAAGGCCCTTCAGCCACATATTGGCTCTGTACTCGGCCAAGATTACCGGATTAAATTCCGTGGCCCCCAACTCAAGGGCGATCTTGGTAAAATGAGCATCCAGGACACTCAAAGCAATAAGAATAATACCCCAGATTAAGTCCTTAATCATAATATAACAGCTCCTTACTAAATTATAGCGAGTGAACATTACTTCTTCAATCATACCTCAAACGCTATTCATGGTGACCAATGCCAGCAAATGGATAAACTGGTCTTGCTAGTGGTATACTCTTGTTGTAAACTTAGTTTCAAACAGCTAATACATAACATCTGCAAGGTATAAAACAACAGGACAGGGCAAATTGGAGGTCAACAGCAGGCTGGCTTGGTAGCATATGGTAAAAACAGCTCTAAGCACTGATGAGAAGCTTGGCAAAGCGCTTGTAGACGGCGCCTTCATAGAGCAACAGCAATTAAACCAAGCGCTTGAGGAGAGCAAAAAACCCGGCAAAAGGCTAGGGGAAATACTTACTGAACAAGAAGTTATTTCCTCGGAGACCATCGCAACGGTTCTAAGCTTTCAGCTAAATATTCCTATAGTTGACCTGAGGCAGTACAAAGTTCAGCCTGAGGCCATTCAGCTCGTCCCAGAGCACATCGCCCGTGAGAAACAGGTTATCCCTCTTAACGTCGAGAATAGCACTCTTCGCGTGGCCATGGAAACCCCGGAGGACCTGGAAGCAATCGATCTCCTCTCCTCGCTCACCAAAATGAAGATTATACCTGTCCTGCCCTTGCATGGCGGGGTCCAGGAACTCATTGACGCGAACTATAAGCCCACTGCGAGGCTTGCGGAAGACCTCCGGTCCACAGCCCCAACAGGAAGGGCTCCCGAAGCCCCTCCACTACTCAGGGCCGAGGAGGTATCCCGGGCTCCCGCTGTCCAGGCGGTGGACACTATCCTCGCCCAAGCAGTCAAGGAAAGGGCCTCAGATATTCACATTACGCCCCGAGAGGACAAGCTTGATGTGCTTTACAGGATAGACGGGGTTCTGCGTCCAGCCACCTCCCTACCCCTCGATATCCACGACTCCCTTATCTCCAGGATCAAGGTGCTTTCCGGTATGGACATCGCTGAGCGGCGACGCCCCCAGGATGGGCAATTCTCCTTACAGATGGGAGGACAGAATCTGGACTTTCGGGTTGCTACAGTCGAGTCAAACCTGGGAGAAATGATGGTGCTGAGGGTGCTGGATAAGTCCTCGGCTATCCTTGACCTCTCAAAGCTGGGCCTCCAGCCTTCCTCACTCGAACGGTTCCAGCAAATGCTTTCACTCCCATTCGGCATGGTCCTCGTTTCCGGACCCACAGGTTCAGGTAAAACCTCCACGCTTTACGCCTCAATATATCGTTTTGTGGGAACAGGGCGCAATATTATGACCGTAGAGGACCCCATCGAATACCATATTGAAGGGATAAACCAGATTCAGGTGAATCGTCAGGCAGGGATAACCTTCGCTTCCGGACTCAGAGCTATAATGAGATTGGACCCTGACATAATTCTCGTAGGGGAGATCAGGGACGCTGAGACGGCCAATACGGCGGTACAGGCTGCGATCACAGGCCATCTGGTCCTGACGACCATTCACGCGAATAACTCCGCTGAAGCCATTATTCGGCTCATGAATATGGGGGTTGAACCCTATATGGTCGCCTCCGCAGTGGTGGGGAGCGTTGCCCAGAGACTGATACGCCAGGTCTGTCCATATTGCAAGATAGCCTCCCGCTCCACCTCCGAGGCTACCCTCTACAAAAACGAAATGGGCGAGGAGTGGGAGGAGTTCGGCATGGGTCGAGGATGTAATTCCTGTTCTTATACCGGTTTTCTTGGACGAACAGGCGTTTTCGAGGTCATGCCAATAAGTGAAACGATAGCGGCCATGATAAACAAGGCGGCATCAAGAAGAGAGATCGTTGATCAGGCGGTTAGTGAGGGCATGCTCACGATGCAGAGGGATGGGATGCTCAAGGCTAAAGAGGGAATCACCCTCCCATCAGAGGTAACGCGTAAAGTCTTTACCGTCGGCTGAAACATTAGTGCACCAGTGACTAGGGCACCAGGTGAACAATGGTAGAAGATAAGGGATACAGGAAGTTGCTTGTATGGCAAAAGGCTGATGAATTTGCGTACCAAGTTTATATAGTTACGAAGACATTCCCCAAAAATGAGATATATGGCGTAACATCTCAGTTAAGAAGAGCTGCCTTATCCGTTCCGATGAACATCGTTGAAGGATATGGAAGACAAGGAAGAAATGAATTGAAATACTTTGCGAACATAGCATTAGGATCGCTAGCAGAAGCAGAATACTTGATTGATTTTTCTTTATAACTGGTGCGCTAGTGCTCCGGTGCTCTATTTGTACTTAGATATGCCTATTAAGTATGTCGCTTATACCGAGGACGGACAACGGGTCTCCGGGCTCCTGGACGTGGAGTCCACAGCAGATGCCGAGGAAAAGCTGTGGGGCTCTAATCTTATAGTAGTCCAGCTCAAGAGGGTACGCCGCCTTCCCTCTAAATACGATCTGCTCCCAACCCTCTTCAGGGTAAAGACCTCAGAGCTTATCTCATTCGCCCGCGACCTCGCCTTCCTCCTGGAGTCAGGGATACCACTCTTCCGCTCCCTGCATCTACTTCTTCCCAGGGTCTATAATCGCCGCTTTCGAGTAACGCTTGAAAGCGTTATACAGAACATATCCTCCGGTAATTCACTCTCTCAATCACTGGCCAAATACCCTGATATCTTTCCCTCTATCTTTACGAGACTGGTGAGAGTTGGCGAGGAGACCGGGGGGCTTGCCGACGTGCTACACCAAGTGGTAACCTATATGGAAAGGCAAGAGGATCTCGCAAGACGGGTGAAGAGAGCTACGACATACCCTGCCATGGTGTTTGTAATAGGAATGGTGGGGGCAGTTGTCCTGGTTACATTTGCAATGCCACAACTGACTACTCTCTTCACCGAGTTTGGCGCAGCCTTACCAGCCCCGGCCCGCGTGCTCATCTCGGTGAGTGACTGGCTGGGGAATAATGGACTGTACGTTCTCGGAGGGATGGCAATCGCCGGCATTGCATTCTGGCGCTATGTCTCAACTGCTAAAGGCAGGAGAAAGTGGGACTACTTTGTGCTGCGGATACCACGGGTGGGAATAATAGTTAGCTCGAGCAATCTGGCAAGATTCACCTCTACACTTGAGGTCCTGCTCACAGCAGGAGTACCTCTTGTGGAAGCTGTAAGCCTGCTAAGAGTGGTGTCTACCAATACAGCTTTTATTGATGCATCCGGTCAAATAGAAACGGATTTGCTAACAGGACAGTCCTTGTCGGAGTCCCTCTCCAAGTATCCAGTATTCCCCAACATGACAGTTCAGATGATAAGCGTTGCGGAGGAAGGAGGTGGACTGAGCACGAGTCTGGCAAGGCAATCGAAGTTCTATGAGGACGAAACGGACAGGACTATAGCCAGCACCACATCGTTGATCGAGCCGCTGGCCATTATTATTGTGGCCCTACTGGTCGGGTTCGTGGCCATAGCCATGTTTACGACTATTTACTCCCTGGTCGGACAGATACAATGAGTGGATTCGTCAATATTCCAGACATAAACCTTCTTCCTCAGGAATACCGCCAACCAATACTCTCGAGGAGGCAAATAGGAGTCATTTTCCTGATAGTGGTCTTGCTCGTGGGCACCCTGGTCATCTATCAAAGCAAGTCGAGTACAAGCGCGGAGATCGTCTCTTTGGAAACCGAAATGAACGAAGTACAGGGCCAACTCGAGAGTCTCGAAGGAAAAGAGGAAGAGGCTCAACGCCTCCAGGATCAGACAGAGGAGGCGAGACAACAACTGGAGCAAATAAAGCAAGCGGAAGGACTTATATCATCCAGAAAGGTAAACTGGGCGAGTTTTATTTCATACTTCTTCGGCTCGCAGACTCCGGAGATAACCCTGAAGTCGGTGAGCACCGCAGAGTCAGGATTTGTACTGAAAGGTTCTTCTGCTCCTCCCAACGCCGTCTGGGATTATTATAAGAACCTCTCAGATACGCCGGAGATCCAAACAGTGGAGGTTCAGTCGTTGTCAGAGACCACCTCATCTTCCGACTTCACATTCTACGTTCAGCCGAAACAGTAAGAAATAATGCAACAGAAAGCGCAGAGAGATAAAGGAAGATTCCTGAACACGCGGCACCTTAGCAGGGTTAACATGGTGCTTGTGGTGTTGTTGTGTGCATCTTTACTTGCCCTGATTCTTTCCTACAGGAGCTATGCCAGTGCCGGTGAAAAGGCCACTACCCTGGAAACAGAGTTCAGAGCCGCTGAAGTAGAGCTTGTCAAGGCCAAGAAAAACGTCAGCAACCTGGATGAGCTAGAAGCAGAGCTATCCGATTTAAGAGCCCAGATCGAGAGTGGGGGAGTAGATTTCCCCAGCAAAATGGAATGCGCCAAGATGTCCATCTCTCTACCTCAATTGGCCAGGGAGAGCAGGGTGGAAGCCGTGAACTATAACGGCACCTGGACTACCAGGGAACTCGGGGGCACCAGACACCCCGTCTTCAGTTACCAGTTAACGGCCCAGGGCGAACCACTGCGTTTAGCTTCTTTCCTCAGGGAAATTACCGACTTCCCCACCATGCTCATCCAGAACCTCTCCTTCCAAAGAGAGGAAAACGTCTGGACTATGAATGCAGAGATGGCCATGTATCTGGCACCTGAAACGGGAGAACAGGATTGATGAAAAGTAGCTCGGAAATCAAGGCATGGCTGCAAAAGTCCCTTCCCTCCGGACTTACCGGGCAGGGACTACGCGGGCGCCTGCCATCCACACTGCCATTTCTCAGTCAAGAGAAACTCACACTCAGCATTGAGGGTTCGGTGCTGAAGATCATGTCCTGCACAGGTAAGAAGGTAACCGGATGGGCAAACTTCCCCTTCAGTCCGGCTTTAGTCAACCGAGGCTTTATCGCCGACGAAGGGGCAGTGGCCAGGGTCATCCAGAACGCAATAACCAGTCGGGGGCTAAAGGGGAACAAGGTAGTTGCGGCACTGTCCGGCATGGACTCGATATCGAGGGTCATTTCTCTTCCGTACGGAAAGGATGTCGACTCTGAGGTTGCCATTCCCAGGGAAGTCAGGAGGCTAACGGCGGTATCGCTGGAGGAGAACTACCTCTACTGGCAGGCCTTGCCCCAGGAAGAAGGGTCCTTTTTCACACTGGCGGTGCCCAAATTCGCCGTTGACTCGCTCATCAGGACCCTGAGAATGGCGGAGCTCAAGCCGGTGAGCTTCGATACCGCGCCGCTGGCTTTGGCAAGGGCCATTAACCAGAGTCCTGCGATTATTGCCCATGTGGAACTGAACACCCTGGATGTTATAATCCTTGGGGATAACATCCCCGCAGTTATGAGGAGCCATTTCAGTGAGGAGTCACTTTCCGGGGATGATGCCGAGTGGGTGGCAGGAGAGATAGAGCGGACCGTTAGCTTCTACAATACCAGTCGGAGAGAGGCACTTCCCCCTGAGGTACCTGTCTATCTCTCGGGGTCGCTTGCCTCCAACCTAGAACTGTCCAGAGCTGTGGAGGAGACCACCGGTCATTCCACATATGAAGCAAAGCCTGTAGCAGCTCTGCCCGAGGAGTTACCAGTGGCTTCCATGATGGTAAACATCGGACTTGCTCTGAAATCGTCATGATGTATTTTATCTACTTTATCATCTTCATTTTCGGGGCTTCCGTAGGAAGCTTCCTCAACGTAGTCATTGACCGGGTACCCCGGGAGCAATCGATAACAAACCCGCCGTCCCATTGTCCCGCATGCAAGCGGAAACTACGCGCCTGGGACATGGTGCCGATCCTGAGCTACATCTGGTTTCGGGGGCATTGCCGGTACTGCGGGGCATATATACCCCTGCGCACCCTTGTTATCGAAGCTGCAACCGGAGCCCTCTTCCTCGGGCTTTTCCTCTACTACGGTGGCACGGCCTACTGGGGGATAACGGCCTTCTATACCCTTATAGTAATAGCCATCGCGATAATAGACCTCGAACACGGTATCATCCCCAACAAGATAACCTATCCTGCGCTTCCTGTTTGTCTGGGGCTCTCCGCGATATATCTGCCGTTACAGGAGAGTGTGTGGCTAGGGGCGGTTGGATCGCCCCATCTCGCGGCGGTCATTAGCGCTCTAGCGGGCGGGTGCCTTGGCTTTGTTATCTTTAGTGCAATTACCCTGGTGGCGCGGGAGGGGATGGGGTGGGGGGACGTGAAGCTCGCCGCCGTTATGGGCTTTATGACTGGCCTGCCCTTGATACTGGTAGCTCTGGGCATCGCAATAGTCCTGGGCGGGCTTTCAGCCGCTGGCATGCTGATTCTCAGGCGCAAAGGGCGAAAAGAGGCCATACCCTTCGGACCATTTCTCTGCCTGGGCACATTCGCTACACTGCTATGGGGAGGATACATCATCGATTGGTATATTGGACTGTTCTGATTCGCAGGGACAGGGGGGAATGAAACTCGGACTGAAATGGGGAGATCTTCCTTACGAAAAGAGGGCCTATGAGCTCCTCTCAGCCTACCGCCTATTTGCCTACGTAATCGCGGTGGTTGTGATTATCCTCCTCGCCTTTCCCGAGGAAATCAATACCGATCTATATGTGATCATTGCCCTCCTGGGAGCCTACACGATCTTCAAAGCCTTCGCCCCACTCCGGATATATGAAAGGGATGTCTGGAATTACCTTATATTCGGCGGTGATGTGCTTATCTGTATTGTTCTGGTGTTACTAACAGGCGGTTTGAACAGTGGATTCCTCCTCTATTCACTATGCCCCATCATCGCTGCAGCCTTCTTGCTGGAACCAAAGGTGTCTTTCCCCACCGCGGGTGTTTTCTCGCTCAGCCTCATAATCGCCCATAGCTTGTTCGGGTATACACAAACCTTCGTCTCCATTATGGAGGGCAATCTCATCACCTCCGTCGCAATCTACGTAATCACTGCCTTCCTTATCCCCGTACTCGCTTATCGAACCAATATCAATGTCCACCGCCACATAGAGGGACAGGCAATATCCAATGAGCGGAAAAGGATAGCAAGGGAGATGCACGATGACACCGTCCAGAAGCTCGCATATCTTAACATGAAGGCAAAGCTGCTGGGAGATCGCTTGAGAGATCTCGACGAAGAACGCCGCAATACAGAAGTGGAGGAAATGAAATCAATTATCGAGGACGCCTATAAAGACGTGCGGGAATCCGTCAATAACCTATATATACGGCAGGCGCAGAAAGGGGAGTTGACCACCGAGGTAGAGAAAAGCCTGGAGGACTTCCGCAACCAAACAGGCATCGTGACAAAGCTCTCCCCTTCCATCGCCAGGCTCGCCCTTCCACCCTTCGTCACAACACAACTCCTGCGCGTGATTCAGGAAGCACTGGCAAACATAAGAAAGCACGCGAAAGCGAGCTGGGTATCGGTACGGATGCAAAAGGAGAAGGCGTGGCTTGGTATAACCATCAAGGACAACGGCTGTGGCTTCTCTCAAGAGGACAAGGACTGGACTAACCATCACGGGCTGCGTATAATGAAGGAAAGGGTAGAAGAGCTTGGCGGCAGGTTTTATATTTCCTCTACGGACAAGGGCACCGAGGTTAAGATAAGTCTGCCTGTGGAGAGGTGATCAATGAAAGAAGAGCGGATCAAAGTTTTGCTTGTCGATGACCATTCCCTGTTCCGGCGTGGAGTTAAGGAAGCGTTGTCCACAAGTGAAAGGATTGAGGTGGCCGGTGAAGCTCTTGATGGGAAAGAGGGAGTTGACCTCGCCAGGGAGCTAAACCCGGATATCGTTCTAATGGATATTCGCATGCCAAGGATGAATGGTCTTGATGCCACGGTTATGATACAGAAGGAGCTGCCTGAGTGCAGTGTTGTGATGCTAACAGTATCTGAGGAAGATGCTGACCTTTTCAATGCACTTCGATATGGCGCCAAGGGATATCTTCTGAAAGATATCCCGCCCCAGGAACTCATCTCCTCCGTTATACACATCGCTGAGGGAGACGTGATGTTAACACCCTCAATGGCCAGCAAGATGCTCAACGAGTTCAAGTACCGGGACAAGCGCAGGGAGGGGCAGGAGCAGGCATTGAGCGCCAGGGAGGTCGAGATACTGCAACACGTAGCCCAGGGCTTTACCAACAAACAGATAGCGGAAGCACTGTTCATATCGACAAATACAGCCAAAGTGCATCTGCGGAACATCATGGACAAGCTCCATATAAAGAACCGCGCAGAGGCCACGAACTACGCCATAAGAATGGGGCTGGTTTGAGCCAGGCCCTGATAAATACTACTTTCGGGTTATTGACAGTCTTCCCAAAGGGATTAAAGAGGAGTTACAATAAGCAAAAGTACTACTGAACCCAGGGCAATCGAGGTTCTAAAATGAAACAGATTATATCAGCCGTTCTTATGCTCTCGCTTTTCTTGGCTGTGTGTGTCCCCTCAGGATGTACATCTCTTGAGGAATCGGCAGCGCCTCAGACCCAAAAAGCAAGTGAATGTGCAGTGGCCGAGCTGACTGTTACCCCGGCCGAGGTCACACCCGATCAGCCGGCAACTGTGGAAGTCACAGTGGTCAATTCCGGCGAAGAAGCGGGAACATACGACCTGGAGCTTTTCGTCGGCGGCAAAACAGAGGCGGCAAAATCAATAGAGCTAGCCGCTGGGGAAGAGAAGACCTTCAGCTTTACCACCAAATTGAACGATCCAGGAAAATATATGGTAGAGGCAGGACGCCTCTCGCAAAGCCTTACAGTGGCTGCACCTCAGCCAGCCACGCCCCCTCAGAAGCCTGAGGCCGCGCGCTTTATAGTCACTGACGTTACCGCCACACCATCCGAGGAGGAGCCTGAGAGGCTGGTGGTTGTCACAGGAAACGTTGCCAACGTTGGCGGGGAGCGCGGAAGCTGTGAACTGGGACTCCTGGTTGGGGAAGAGAGCAAAGCGAGAGAATCGCTGACCCTTGAGCCCGGAGTGGAGAAAGAGGCATCCTTCACAGTGCAAAAAGAGGCAGGAGCTACTTATACTTTAAGGGTTGTGGAAGGTATAGAAGAGCAGACATTCCAGGTAGTTGCCCCGCCTGAGGAGAAAGAATTCACGGTTATCACACCCCCCGATGAGGGGGAATTCAAGGTCGTTACCCCAAAGTTCAAAATCCTCGACCTCACAGCAAACCCTCCTCAAGCTTGCTGTGGAGAGCCGGTTACTATCAAGGCAAGGGTGGCCAACATAGGTGAAATGTCAGCATCTTGCTCTGTAGTGCTCTTCGTGGAGGACATGGCCAAGGAGACCAGGTCCATCCATCTGAGTTCAGGCGAGGAAAAGACCGTTTCCTTTACGATAACGATGGACGAGCCAAAAACATACACGGTTAGGCTATCACACGGGACAAGCGAGAGAGACTTTACGGTGCAGGCCCCGAAATTCAAGGTCAAGGACCTTACCGTAACTCCGCGCCAAGTAGGACTCGAAGAGCCAGCCACCGTCAAGGCCACGGTTGTAAACACCGATGAAAGGGCAGCCTTCTATAATTTCCAGCTCCTGGTGGATGGGAAGTCAGCGGGGTCAAAATCACTTACTCTGGAGAAGGGGGAGGAAAGGGAAATACCCTTCACAGTGGTTAGAACAGAGCCAGGCAAACACACCGTAAGCCTCGGCAATCTCTCGGAAACCCTCACCGTGGTTAAGCGGAGTCCGGCTCAGTTTGAGATCAGAGACTTCACCATTACCCCACCCGAGGTTCTGCCAGGACAATCCGCCACCATTGAGGCCACAGTCGTTAATGTGGGCGAAAAGCGTGGAACGTGTACCGTATCCCTTCTAGTACGGGGAGGAAAGCAGGAGACAAGGACTATTACTTTAGATGGAGGGGAGAAGAGCAATCTTTCATTCACTGTATCAAGGATGCAGCCCGGAACCTACACCCTGGGGATAACAAAAGCAGTACATGAGCAAACTGTTACAATTGTCCCGTGTGAAACAACTCCCACGCCATCCACCCCAACCACTGAGCCGGAAGAAGAGCAGCCAGCCCAGTTCGAGGTCACGGACATAAGCTTCGTGCCATCCGCGGCAGAGCCCGGAGACCCCGTCATTATGCAGGTTACCGTAAAAAATGTCGGCGAGAAGTCAGGCAGGTACGACCTTAAACTGACAATTGCCGGAGAGGTGGTCGACACGCAATCGGTCACCCTGAACCCTGGCCAGGAGAAGGCAATAGAATTCATCACCACGAAGCCAGAGCCCGGCACATATAACCTCATCATTGGCGGAGTATCTCAGGAACAACCCACGGAGGAACAACCAGCTACTACCGGGCCAGGAACAGAGAAATGGACATTCAATACAGGATCAATGGTCCAGTCTTCCCCAGCCATTGACTCAGGTGGCACGGTTTATGTGGGGTCACTTGACGGAAGCCTCTACAGTATAAGTTCGAGCGGAACAAACAAGTGGGACTTTGAGACCGGAAGCGGGATCTATTCCTCGCCGACCATTGGCTCCGACGGTACCATCTACATCGGCTCAAACGATAACAAACTCCATGCCATAAGTTCCGGTGGCACACAAGAGTGGTTTTTCTCAACAGACGGCAAGGTCACATCTTCTCCAGCGATAGGAGAGGATGGCACTGTATACGTCAGCTCGGAAGATGGCAAGCTATATGCAATAGGTCCAAACGGGACGAAGAAGTGGTTATTCGAGACAGGGGACGATATTCATTCCTCACCGGCCATTGGCCCCGACGGCACGATCTATATCGGCTCAGCGGATAACCACCTCTATGCACTAAATCCAGATGGAACCGAGAAGTGGTCGTACGAGACAGGCAACAAGATTTTCTCCTCACCTATAGTTTCCCCCGATGGCACGGTCTATGTGGGCTCACTGGACGGCAAGTTGTACGCAATACAACAGGGGACAAAGAAATGGGAAGTTGCCACGGGAAGTGGCATTTACTCATCTCCCGTGATCGGCCCGGACGGCACCGTGTACATGGGCTCCGGCGATGCGAGGCTCTATGCCATAACCCCGGATGGGACACAGAAATGGACATTCGAGACCGGGAGTGGTATCTATTCCTCGCCGGCCATTGGCTCCGACGGTACGATATACGTGGGCTCATGGGACGGACGGGTATATGCCGTGAACCCTGATGGAACAAGGATCTGGGCCTTTAACACTCAGGCACCGATCATGTATTCCTCCCCAGTCATAGCCCCTGATGGAACCGTATACATCGGCTCCACCGATAACAGACTCTATGCCATTGAGTCCGGCTCTCCGGGCCTGGCAGAGGCACCATGGCCCCTGTTCGGCCACGATCCAGAGCATACCGGGCGATCTTAGAACGCCCACCATATGGACGACTCGGGACAAAAACATCCGCATACTGCGGACGAAGCAATCCCCCTGAACATGGGTGCTGTCCCACTTAAATCAGAGTGTTAGCCCTGTTTTCTACGTCAAAGCTTCAGCATACACTTATCTATGACAACATCTCCTACATGGACACCCGCAACTTCCCCATGGAATGGAGCGAGTACGGCATAGACTGCAACTCCACCAACTCAACACAACTATGAAAAGGTCCCTACTAAGGTATGCGAAGGGGTGGATAGAGCCATGGATGATGGAAATGCCACCAGCGGAGCCGTTCAGTATACCTCGGTTACCCCGTTCGCCTGAAGGCGAACGGGGTAACTTTTTATCCGTTACTTAACGCCCTTTTGGCTCACCCATTAAACATGCCCCACACTAATCCCCTTCGTGTCTTTATAACTCCCCCTCGTTAGGGAGAATATAACTCGAAAGTTTATCCAAATTACAACGTTCGGGTAATGGACACGCCTCGGTCACTGAGTTAGACTATTCCTGTTGTCAGTAGGAAGGCAAGAATCTTGGAGAAATAAAGTCGGATGGCAGGAAGCCATCGATGGGCTTGAGAGGCTCGGTGGAAGTGCGAGGGGAGTTTCCGTTGTTGTCCCTGATGGACAAGCGGAACAGGTTAATGGAAAAAGCTATGCCGGGAGACGGGACACAACAACCATTGACATTGGTCAGAGCGGGGGTGTAATATTATAATCAGAGCACCTCGATTATAACTCGAAAGTTTATCCAAATTACAACGTTCGGGTAATGGACACGCCTCAGCCACTGAGTTAAACTATTCCTGTTGTCAGTAGTGAGGCAAGAATCGTTGAAAGGGGGTGATACCACGAACAGAAACTCGGAAGAAGATGAGGATTGAAGAGAGTGAGAAACTGGGCGGCAGGGCCCGAGACCCTGCAAAAAACTAAAAAGGAGGAGGAAAGAGATGAAAAAACTGGCAAGTAAAGCAAAGGCGCTGCACGGAGGACAAGGGGGTTTCACCCTCATCGAGATGATGGTCGTTCTGGCCATCCTGGGCATCATTGTGGGGCTTGTGGTACCAAACATGTTCGGCGCAATCGGCGAGGCAGAAGCCACACAGATACAGGGCCAGCACGAGAAAATGCGTGAGGCGGTGTTCAGTTATTACGCCGATACGAGTGAGTATCCCACGGAATGGAGCGCAAATGACGTCAACCATGAAGACCAGCACCAGTTGTGGACAAATGCTGATGAGTCCGGTGGGGACGTGAACGGATGGGATGGCCCCTACCTTGACAGGCCTGTACTTCAAGACAACAGATGGAGTGGTAACTGGGGAGTCTGGGAATCCCCAGACTTGGTTACAGGCTTCAACGTGGTGCTACGATACAACGATGTGCCTGAGGAGGTCTGTGAAGAGGTAGATGCCGCTATGGATGACGGCGAATACGACGGAGGTTCAGTAAAGTATGAGTCCCTAGTAGGGGTCGATCCCGATAAGAACGTGCTGGAAATCGGGATCGCCAGATACTAAATGTCCCCCACATAAAAACGGTTGGTGTTGGAAAGCTTACCCTCGCTCCCCCTTCCTAGAAGTGCTTGAAAGGAAATCTACTGAAGTAATGAAGAACAGCATAAAATAATACTTTCGGGGTATTGCAATGTCCCATGAGCTATGTCAAAATACAAACTGAAGGGAGGGATAACATGAACAGGAAAAATGGAAACCAAAAAGGGTTTACTCTCATCGAAATCCTGATCGTTATAGCCATAATAGGCATTCTGGCAGCGGTGATAGTTCCTCGAATGGGAGGATTCTTCAGCCAGGGCGAAGAGGCCGCCTTCACCGGGGAAAAGAACACACTTCAATCCGCAGTTGACGCCTACTTTGCCACCTCAGGTGTGGAAAGACAGGATCTGGATGGCGGAGAAGGCCCTGGTCTATATCCTACATACAGTGGTGAGGGAGGCAGCTTCCCTGATGTGGGAGACCCCGCAGAGGCATCTAATGCCTCTGGCCCCATTATCAATATGGACTTTCTGATGTCCGCCAATGGTAACTACAACCAGGGTTACATAAGAGAGGGGTATATTAGCGAGTATCCAAAGTCAGCTTGCCAGCTTAATGGTAATGTAGACAGCCCCGGTCACTACTGCTGGTATGTAGATTCAGATGGTCAGGTACAGGCGAAGTATTGGAACGGTTCGGGATCGGAGTGGCTGGATGGCTACCAGGATGTTTATCCCTGATAGGCATCATACTCTGTAGTGTGTGAATTAAAAACAGGGCAACCCGCCAAAGGCGGGTTGCCCTGTTTTCGTTATAGGGTTATAGTATTTGTAGAAAAAGTTGCTCACTGGGCAGTTCAATGAACACCAAAGGCCAAACGCTCATCGAAGTCATAATCGCTCTGGCATTCGTAGCCATTGCCGTGCCAGTGATTTTCACGACCATCTCCACCACGGTAAGGTCAACCGACCATTTGAGTGACCACTCCATAAGACTGGAGCTGGCACAAAGCCAGATGGAATCTATCAAATCACAACGATATCAGGAGAGCGCCAAGGAATATGACATCATCTCAGTACCCGATGGGTATGAGATAGCACTGGAGACATCATCCATTACCCGGTATGAGTATCCGGAAGACGTCACCGCACCTGCAACAGTACAACGAATTACCGTAACGGTCACCGGCAGACACGGTGAAACGGAGCTTGAAGGATTTAAGACGAAGATGGGCAAATGAGAAGTGAAAAAGGATTCACACTGCTCGAGGTTGTGCTGGCATTGATAATCGGCAGTATGCTGCTTACGGTCCTGGTTGGAGCAATGCCAGCAGTCGTTCGTATATTCCCACAAGTTTCCAACACGCTCGATATACAACACGATCTGCAAATGTCGCGGCAGTGGCTTGCCCGCGATGCTCATTCTGCACAAACATTTGAACCACTTCCCTCCCCTGCTTATGGCAGGTTTGAGTGGTCCGACTACTCCTCTACCCCCACCACCCATTATACGGTTACATATTCCTATAACTCCGAAAGGGATTCACTCGTCCGCCGGGCGGAAAGTGACGGGGAGATTCAAAGCAGGAACGATGTGGCCAGTAATGTCCTGGATGAGCAGGACGTTGAATTCAACTACTCATCAGTACAGCAAACAGTGAGCGTGAACATAGCAGTGGCCAAGGCAGGAGACGAAGCCCTATCCCGCAGCGCATCGCTTATCTTCCACCTGCGACCGGTGCCGGAGGAGCCACGTGAATAGAGAAAGCGGACAGGCCCTTCCAATGGCACTTATCCTGGTGACGCTGGCCATGTTGCTGGCAGCATCCGTCATCCCCCAGCTCCACACCATATCACGCAGTCAGGTCTCGGCGGAGAAGAACCTTATGGCCTACTACGCCGCCGAGGGGACAATCGATGTAGTACTGGCTGACCTTGCCCACGGCGCCGATGCCAGCAGCGAGGATTACGAAATCCCGAACGTGACGATTAACGGCTACACACCGGACATAACCATCTCGACACCGGAAACAGGCAACGCACCTGATGCAACGAAAAACTATTTCGACCCCAACACAAGCGACCCGGAACTGGAGCAAATCCCGCCCGGCAATGGCTACCTGCTAAGGCTGCAGGCCCTCCATCCCGGCCAGATGGAGATAAACTGGGCATATCGCCCTGCGGGTCTAACCAGGATAGGTGTTTGGCAGGGTGAGACCTCCGCTGAGCCGGGGCAGGTCCTGTCATGGCCCGACGAGGAACCCATCCAGACACACACATCCACAAACTCCAATAACCATCTCAGCTTCACCGTATCGGATCCTGGCACCTACGACGTTGTTCTATTCAATCCCCTGTGGCAAGAACAGCAAGGAGGAGGAATTGACTCGCTTGAGGAGGACACCGGAAACAGGGGCAGAGGGCAAAGGCCTAATGACGAGAAGACGACAATCCTGTTTGCCGATTCTACAGACGAGGGCCACACCTGGATTTACGCCGATTCCCACAAGGATTACATTATAGAGTCCACGGCAGGCAATGTGAGCGTGAAGGCCTATACAAGGCAAATACCCGGGATCATTAATCCACCTGCCTCATGGAGCAGAGAGACCCCGAGTCAAATCCCGAGAGATATCTCCATTCTTTCATGGTCACACAGGTAGCCCAGCAGTAGGCGCACCCTTTAGGGTGCGAAAGGGTGTCATTCCGACCCTGAACCATTCGCTTCCTGTCATTCTTCGCCCACCTCTGGCGGGCGAAGAATCCCACACCCTTTAAGACGACCTTTCTTGTCCGGGTGGTTGTTGCGAGGTCTGGTTCCGCTTGGACTCAGCCTCATTCAGCAGATCTTTCAACTTTGACCGTGTCTCTGTATCCATGTTGCCCTGGAGCAGTGCCTTGATCTTCCCAATAAGCTCATCGAATGCTTCCTGAACCTTGAAGCGCTGCTCCAGATGAGACTGAAAAAGCTTGTTAAGTGCCTCCAATTCACGGACCTTGTTTTCCAGCACAATCTTCTCTTCGGCGAGTTCCTCTCTCCTCTTTTTCTCCGCACGATAGAGCTCGCCAAAGTCCCGAGCATACAGTTTTGCCTGTTCCAGGTCTGCATCTTTGTCAGTCAACACATCCTCCTATCCCAGAAATTCATTCACCTTGTCCAGTAAAGCTTTCGGGCTGAAGGGTTTTGTAAAATAGGAATCCGCCCCCGCCTGTTTGCCGCCCTCCTTATCTTCATTGTCCCCTCTTCCGGTAAGCATAATAACAGGGATATTACTTGTCCCGGAACCCGATTTAATCCTGCGACAAACCTCGAATCCATCTATACCGGGCATCATTATATCCAGCAGAATCAAGTCCGGGGTACTCTCTTTCAGCGTCTGTAAAGCCTTTTCTCCGCTTTCAGCCTCAAGGAGCGAGAAATCGAATTCCAGGGTAGCTCTCATGAGGTCTCGAATTTTCGGGTCATCGTCTACAAATAGTATTGTCCTGTCCATATTGTCTCCTCCCCAAACAACGCAAAATGCATCCGCCACAGGCAGACCAATCTCGAAATCCGAAGCACGAATTCTAAACAAGTCCGAATTTAAAGTGTTCAAATGTCATATGTTTTGTATTTTGATTTTGTGTCATTCGAGTTTGTTTCGGATTTCGATTTTTCGATATTGGGATTCCCCTCATGCACCTCACTACACCTCACAACTCACTCCACAGCGGTAGGGCAAAATAGAACGTCGATCCCCTTCCTTCCTCGCTCTCCGCCCCGATGCGCCCACCATGGCTTTCAACGATGGATTGACACAAACTTAGCCCTAACCCGGTGCCGTCAACCTTCTGCTTCAATGGCGTATCAGCACGATAGAACTTCTGAAACACAGCTTCCTTCTGAGCCTCCGGAATGCCAATGCCCTCATCGGAAACCTCGACCCTGACCTCAGAGTCCCTCATCATAGCCCCAATGGTTATTGTTCCCCCATCTGGGGAATAGTTAATGGCATTGGTAAGCAAGTTATCCAGAACCTGCAAGATAAGATCACGGTCAGCTCTTACCTGGGGAAGGTTTGAGGATACCTGAGTGGTGATATCATGCTTGTCCGTCCTCATACGGGCACTCTCAGCAGCCTGTTCCACCAGTTCCTCGGCATTTACCTCTGCACGGTTCAAGTTCATTTTCCCCGACTCAAGCCGGGAGATATTGAGCAATTCCTGCACCATTCGGTCCATCCGCTGAGCTTCAGAGTGGATCTCACTAGCCCTCTTCCGGGCCGCCGGGTCGAGATCTTCTTGCATGGCCAGCAACTCGGAATAGCCCACAAGCGAGCTAAGCGGCGAACGCAGTTCATGAGAAACCGTTGATATCACCTCAGTCTCCGGGCGAGGCTCTTCCTTACCAACCAGCTTCACAAAAGCCTCCACCACTGCGGGATCATAAATCACTCCAGCCCTCGACCTCAGATTGCCAAGTGCTGTCTCATCATCGACATCTTCCGAGACAGCTTCAGCGTACCCATCCACTACAGCCAGGAGTCTGGCGCCAATGGGGATGTTTTCCCTGGAAAGCCCATCAGGAAAACCAGCTCCATCGTAGCGCTCATGATGGTGACGGATGGAGAGGCAGGCTCCCTCCGGGAGACCTATATTCCTGGCAACTTCCTCTTCTATAAGGGGGTGTTGTTTCCCCGTGGTCGCAGCAGATTCTTGTTTATCTTTCCTCTCCCTCCGTGGCGGCGCAGTAGATTTGGGAGTAAATCCATAGTATTGAGCAATGTCATGCAAGTAAGCCGCCTCCGCCATGCCCGGCATCTCCAATCCCATGGATTCCGCCAGTGGACCGATCCACTGTGCCACCAACGCCGAGTGCCCCGGTACTGAGGGGTCACTGGTCTCGGCAAAGGCCGCAAGCGTTCTAAGGGCTGCAGCATACCTCTCCTGGTAGTAGGAATGAGCGGACTCGAGGTCGGCTATCCTCATCTGCTGCCTTCGAAGCAATTCATTAAGCGACTTTATTTCCTGCTTCCTGTGCTCAAGCTGTGGTGCATTCTTCCTCGCGGCTTCCATCCCGGTTTCCAGTTGTTCCTTAAGCCTGGTGTTCTCAAGCATCATTCCCAATGCAGGAGAGAAAACAGAGGACTTATATACATCATCTTGAGAGAACTGCCCCTGGAATTTAACGAAGTTGACAGCCCCTACTACGGTATCCCCCGCTTTTAAAGGCAGGGAAAATGCGGAGGTAATCCCCAGCTTATCGATCTCACTCTGAAGGTAGTAGTCAGAGGAGCTACCATCCAACAACCTCACAGGCTCTCCCTTTTCCGCCGCCGAGCGGGCCAGACTCTTTACCGCACGACTGGAACCCATAACATGAGTAGCACCACCAATGTCCCCTTTCGTAAGGAGATCCCCTGTCTGGCTATTCCACTCCATAACCCCAGCATAGTCTGCGCTTATCTCACGTGCAATGTTTTCCAATGGTGAAAGGAAATCAGCGGTAGCCAATGACCTGCTCACCTGAGCCAGCGCATTCAGAGTAGTATCCTCCTTGGGCCCTCGTGAGATGGTCACCTCGCTGGTGATATAGTCCATAGGCTCAGGGACATTGCTTATATCCAGCACCTTTATACCAAAGCCGCTCAAAACCCCTATAGTATCTTTCCTGTTTTTGGGTTTGATAAGAACCGCTGTGGGCTGATGCTGGTCCGACTGTTGGCCTGTTTGCGAAGCGCCTACTATAACCATGTCACACTCATCTTTCTCCAGCTTGGCCAGTGCTTCCCCCTCGTCAGTGGTCCCCATCACTTCAAAACCCTGACTAGCCAGAACAGGGATAAGCTGAGCTAACCCACGTTGCGAAGGGTTGGTTATGTAGATCCTTCCAGCCATGTTATCTATGATTTTAGTTTATTTCCTTTTATTTGTGGTGTCAATGTAAGAACATCGTTGTATCCCGGTAGCACATGTTATAATCAATGCACAGGGGATAACGCAGGTGAATATCGGAAAGCTTTTGCAGTCAAGTTTGTCAGCTCATGTCTTTGGTATATTCCAGGAGATCGGGGGGGTGGCGGAGGGG
>JAGXOF010000089.1 GCA_023660035.1 Dehalococcoidia bacterium LH_S1 | reverse complement strand
CTTGGTGCGGGTGCTTAATGGATCATTACGGAATGCTAGAATTGCTTCAGGAAGCGCATGTCGTTGTTGTAGAAGAGGCGGATGTCGTCGATGCCGTACATGAGCATCGGGATGCGCTCCAGTCCTATGCCGAAAGCAAAGCCGGTATATACATCCGGGTCGTAGCCGACCCATCTGAGGACATCGGGATGTGTCATCCCAGCGCCGAGTATCTCAATCCACCCATCCCCGCCACACACCGAACATCCCTCCCCGTGGCAAACGAAGCAGTCAATGGCCACTTCCACCCCTGGCTCCACAAAGGGGAAATAGTCGCAGCGAAAGCGAATCTTCCGGTCCTCTCCAAAGAGCTTGCGAGCGAACTCATAAAGAGTGCCCTTGAGGTCGGCCATCGTTATCCCTTTATCAATGGCCAGCCCCTCGACCTGGTAGAACATCGATTCATGGGTGGCGTCAGTAGCTTCGTAGCGGTAGACCTTGCCGGGCATAATCACCCGGATGGGAGGGTCCCTTCTCTCCATGAACCTGATCTCCATCGGCGACGTATGGGTGCGCAGAAGCATGGGCCTCTCGCCGTTTTCATCCGTGTAGTCTACCCACATGGTATCCCACATGTCGCGGGCCGGGTGGCCTTTGGGCATGTTCAATGCCTCGAAGTTGTAGGAGTCCCACTCTACCTCCGGCCCTTCGACGATTTCGAATCCCATGCTGGCAAAGATATCACATACCTGGCGCAGTATCTTTGTTGTGGGATGAGTACGGCCGAGCTGGATGGAATAGCCCGGAAGTGTAACATCGATGCTGGATTCCTCAAGTTTCCGTTCCAGGTCCGCTTGTTTGAGGGATTCCTCTTTTTCTGAGAGCTTCTGTTCCAGAAGAGACTTGAGCTGGTTGCCCCTGCTGCCTATATCACGCCTTTCCTCGATGGGTAGCTGAGAAAGGCCCCGCAGCACCTGGGTAAGAGTACCCTTCCTGCCGAGATAGGTAACGCGCCAGTTTTCCAGATCTTTGAGGTCATTGATGGTGTCGAGTTTTTCCAGTGCTTCGGACTGTATTCGCTCTAACTTCTGTGTGTTTTCCGTTCCCATGTGAAAAAACGTTCTCTAGGCTGCGCCTTTGGCGACCTCAGCGAGTTGAGAGAAGGCTTTGGTGTCTCTCACTGCCGTGTCCGCCAGCATCTTGCGGTCGATCTGTACTCCAGCCTCGCGGAGACCGTGCATTAGCACGCTGTAGGACAGCCCCTGTTCCCTCGCCGCTGCGTTAATCCGTGTTATCCAGAGACGGCGCATGTCACCTTTGCGCTCACGCCTGTGGCGGTAAGCATAGCTTAGAGCATGAAGCATTGCCTCATTCGCTGTCTTATAATGCGAATGCTTTGTTGCCTTGTGCCCTCTCGTGGCTTTCAAAACCTTCTTGTGACGATGTTTTGTAGTTGGTCCTCCCTTGACTCGTGGCATATCCGCTCCTTTACTTCCTCAGTCCCGGGACTTTCTGCATCCTTTTCTTGTCAGCAGGATGCATTTCGATGTTCTTGCTGTACAATTTCTTTGTTCTTTTGTGCTTTTTGCGGCGGAGGTGACTTCCACCAATCTTGGAATGCATCACCCTTCCGCTGCCAGTTACAGTTACTCGTCGTTTGAGGGCCTTGCGTGTTTTAAGTTTTGGCATATTGCCCCTTCTCCCCTTGTTTCATGGGTGACAGAATCACGTTCATGGTGCGGCCTTCCATCATCATAGAACGTTCAACTTTACCCTGCTCGCTTACAGACTCAATCACCTTTTCCAGGATCTCCTTGCCCAGTTGGGGATGGATTATCTCTCGTCCGCGGAATATAACCGTGACTTTAACCTTATCCCCGCCCTCAAGTAGCTTCTTGACAGCACGGGTCTTGGAATCTATATCGTGTTGTCCGATCTTGGGACGGAATCTTACTTCCTTCAGTTCGGCTGCTTTGTTACTCTTGCTGGATTTCCGTTCCTTCTTGGCCTGATCGTACATGAACTTGCCGAAATCCAGCATCCGACACACGGGGGGCTGCGCTGTAGGAGCAACCTCTACGAGGTCCAAACCTTTCTCTCTTGCCCTTTGGAGAGCTTCCCTCCTAGGAATTACCCCAATCTGCTCTTCTGTGTCGGTAATCAACCGCACCTCTGAGCTCCTTATTCCTTCATTTGAACGATATCTTTTTGTTATCCTGTCCTCCTTATGTTTCTGCTTATCGATTATAACCCCAGTCAAGAGGGGAAGTCAAAGTCCGCTCTTGCTCTGCATAGCCGCTTTGACCCTGTCCTTGAAATCCTCCAGCGAGAGTGATTTCAGGTTCTCTCCGCTGCGAAGCCGTGCGGTAACGGTCGAGCTCTCAACTTCGCTGTCGCCAACCACCAGCATGTACGGTATCTTGGCAAGCTGCGCCTCCCTTATCTTTAGATTCATCCTCTCATTTCTCTGGTCAATCTCAACACGGAGGGGATCCTGCCGAAGGTCATCAGCTATTTGCTGAGCGTAGTCGATATGGCGGTCAGTAATCGGGATGACCATTACCTGCACAGGAGCGAGCCACACCGGGAAGGCCCCGCCGTAATGTTCGATGAGGGAGGCAAAGAATCGTTCCATGCTGCCCAAAACAGTACGATGGACCATTACAGCCATGTGCTCCTGCCCGTCCTCGCCTATGTAATTGACGCCGAACCTCTCCGGCAGGTTGAAGTCCACCTGAATAGTAGGGCCCTGCCAGGTCCTGCCTATCGCATCCCTTAGAGAGATATCGATCTTGGGACCATAGAATACCCCTTCTCCAGGGTCTACCTCATACTCCAGGTTTAGCTGCTCCAGTGCCCGCTGAAGTGTACTAGTTGCCGTTTCCCAGTCCTTAAGGGTTCCCACGTAATGGTCTGGTCGGGTTGATAGCATAATGTCATATTCGTGGAAGTCAAATGAATCCAGCATAAGCTGTGCCAGCTTTATCACGCCGATGATCTCATCCTCAAGCTGGTCGGGCCGACAGAAGATATGGGCATCATCCTGGGTGAATCCACGAACCCGGCTCAGGCCGTGCAATGTCCCGGAACGTTCCCAGCGGTAAACAGTACCTAGTTCCCCCCAGCGAAGCGGCAATTCCCTGTAACTTCGAAGTCTCGACTTGTACATCAAAATATGGAAGGGACAATTCATTGGCTTGACCACATATTCCTGGCCTTCGAGGTCCATTGGTGAGTACATGCTCTCTCGATAGTAATCGAGATGGCCACTCTGCTTCCACAGATCGACCTTGGCGACGTGGGGGCTGTAGACGATGTCATAGCCTCTTTTCAGGTGTTCGCTGCGCCAGAAGTCCTCTATAAGCCTCCGAATGGTTGCGCCCCTGGGGTGCCAGAAGATGAGCCCCGGTCCTGCTTCATCGTGGATGCTGAAGAGATCAAGTTCCCGGCCCAGCTTCCTGTGGTCCCTTTTGGCCGCCTCTTCCAACATCTCCAGGTAATCAAAGAGTTCTTTCTCTGTTTCGAAGGCGGTTCCATATATACGCTGCAGCATTGGCCTGCGCTCATTCCCCCGCCAGTAAGCACCGGCGATGCTTAGAAGCTTAAATGCCACTATTTCTCCAGCCGAGTTCACATGCGGCCCACGACATAGGTC
>JAGXOF010000088.1 GCA_023660035.1 Dehalococcoidia bacterium LH_S1 | reverse complement strand
ACCCATAGCCCCCCCGCTTCTGTGTCATCGCGAGCGAAGCGAAGCGATCTTGGTGGTGGGGGAGAGATTGCTTCGTCGTACGCCTGAGGCGTACTTCCTCGCAATGACATAGAGTGTACGTTGGGGGCGATGTTCCTTCGCAGGAAAGTTCCGTAACCCTTGCCGAGGTAGTAACATACCCTGTCCGTCAGGTACTTGTCGGCGATGGCACGCACGTCGTAGGTCTGGAAGATAACGGGGTCGATGTGCTGGGAGGTGAGGGTAAACGATTTCAGCAGCACCGATTCCTTTTGTGCCTTAATTTGGTAATTCCCGACTGAGGCGGGAACAAGCAGTGATTCGCCCTGTGACAGCCGCTCGGTGGAGTCGTCCGATGTGAGCTCAACTTCACCGCTCAGGCAGGTCAGTATCTGGGAGACACCACCAGTCTCTGCGGACAGCTCCTGGCCTGACTTCAAAGTCAGCCGGTCGAACGTGAAGTAGAGGCTGTCAATCAACCGTTCTTCGTTCTCGCTTAGCTGCGATGGCATTAACTCAAAGTCTTCTTTAGTGCTCTTCTTGAAATTAAGCGACTCCATGGCCTTGGCGATGTGCAAAGTCCTTTGAGGGACCCTGTTCCAGTCCCATAACCTGTATGTGACCCCTGACGACTGCTGAATTTCGGCCAGGAATACCCCCTTCCCGATGGCATGAGCGGTTCCTGTGGGATTGAACAGCACGTCACCGGACTTGACGGGTATGGCATTCAGAAAGCGTTCGGCTATGTTTGTGTCGCCTGAGGGAAGTGCCCTTTCGAACTCATCCCTGTCCACATCTTCCTTGAAACCCAGGTACATGAGCGTGCCTTCTTCCGCATGGAGTATGACCCATGCCTCGTTCTTGCCCGTGTCGTTTTCGCCCACCTCCTTTGCCTTCTCGTCGGAGGGATGGACCTGGACCGAGATGTCCTCGCGGGCATCGATAAATTTGACAAGAGGCAGGCAAGATCTGTGAATGTTGCCTGTGATTTGGTCGCCCATCAGGTTTAGGAGGTTGTTGAGTGGGATTCTAGAGCCGTCGTCGAGAGTGACGGGGGAGGGGTGGAGGGGATGGGTAGAGCACTCCCATGATTCCCCGATATTCTTGCCCAACGCAGGTAGTTGTTTCAGCCTCTCGATGTTATCACCTCCCCACACCACCTCCACCAGGTTGTCGATGTCCGGCTTTATGAACCCGCGCTTTGCTTTCTCTATGAATCTCTGGAGCATATCTCGATTCTCGTAGTAATTTATCCATTTCTCCTGTTCCGCGGGGATTCTCCGGAGGTCCTCCGACTCTACAAGCTTGTTTAATTTATCAAATGAGATAGGATTTCCGGGGAGGACAGTTTCCCAGTCTTCCTTCCCGTCATGCTCGAGTTCGGTCTTCATCCTGATTCTTCCTGAATTGGGGAGAAAGACATCAGCCATTACGCCATTGGGTGAAACCTCCATGGCCGTGGTGGCAACACAGTTGTAGATTAATCCTCTCTCCGCCTGCGCTCGAGAGAGTGAGCTGTTGATAATGGTACATCCTGAGACATCCACCTCATCGGCCCTTACCCCGACGAGGACACTGTCCTTTATTTTGCCTGATACCTGGGAGTTGAGGACTATGGAATTCTCTACAACCAGGTTGCTCTCTTTCTGTTCTTTTACTCGAAACCGATCGAGGTCGTAGAACTCCCTCATGCACTGGCCCTCGTAGGATTCCTCCAGCAGCTTCAACGAATTCTCGTGGTAGAGACGGACCTGGCCGTAGTCCCACCAGAGCGTCTCCGCTCCGACATCCTTATCGCCGAACAGCTTGAGCCCTTGTTGCCCTGAGGAAAGAAATCGTTCTTTGAATGCATTGATCCTCTCCCAGAGTTGTTCGCTCTTACCGCCGGCAACGAACTCCTCGCGACTTGAGGTCAGGGGCATCCAGAGATGTGGGTCGGTGTCCAGCTTCGCTTTTTTGGCCTTGACTTCTTCGGCGAACTCCTTGCCCAAAGCCGAGAGCATTTTGTATGAGAGGGAGAAGCAGCCCAGACTTTTCGCCAGCACTGTTCCGGAGTTGTCCGGCTGCACGATTCCCTGTTCGATCATGTTGCACACTCCCTGCCAGCTCTGTTTCTCTCGCTGGAGGACGTCCAGGTGAGGCTCACCTCCACGGTCTCTTACGGGAATTACAAGTCCATAGCTCTGCCAGTCCCTTCTCCAGGAGTCTTCATAGCCGGGCATTTCCGCCCACATATCGAGTATTTCAGCATGGTGATTGCCATCGAATTCCACTGGCTTTGAAGGGATAAACACCTGGTCTCCCCAGAAAACACAGAGCCTGCCTCCGCGGGAGGCCGCGAAAATGCCTGTCTGGAAGATGACTGCCTCCAGTATAGTAAGGGCGCTTTTTTCACCGTTTGTCTCTATTAGTCGGGGTAATTTGACCGCTGACTTGTTATTGGACTCGGCAGCGGGGAGAGGGGCCATCCTCGTACCCTTGCCTGCTGTATGATACATCGCAACTGCCCCACCGCTCTGGAGAATTTGTTCCAGGTCGGCAGCCGACAGCGCTTTATTCCAGGCGTAGAGGGTGCCAAGTAGCTGTCCGGCCTCGCCCCACCAGTCCTCCTCCACCGATATCACCTGTGTTTTGCGGCCTATGACCGATCCCCGCGCGGACTCCAGCCGCTCCTGCCAGAATTCGGCCTGCTCTTTGCTTGGCGAGACGACGATCACAACATCGAAGCCCAGCTCGGACTCCACTGCACTGTACATATTCCTGATATTTTCCCTGTGCATTTGTACAACTTCCCTGCAAGCTATGATATCGCAGGAATGTGGACAAGGCAACACAGTTGAGTATTTGACACTTTAGTGAACGTCAGTTAAACTATTAATGTGATGTCAACTGAGAATTCCGCGGACAAACAGAAATTAGTAAGTGAGGTTATGGAGCTTCACCGCCGGGTGGATAATGTATTGAAGCCGTATGTGCCCGATGTGTGGATGGAACTGAATCTGACAGTTGCCCAGCTCAAGAGCCTTATCTTCGTTGTGAGGGGAGGGAAGACCAGTTCCAAGAAACTGGCGGCTGCGTTGCGTGTTACCCCTTCCAACGTAACCGGAATCGTGGATCGCCTTGTGGAACAAGGGTTTATAAGTCGGGAGCAGAATCCCGAAGATCGCCGTGCCCTCTTGCTTCAGCCCACTGATAAAGGGGAGGCGGCGTTGTCCAGGTTGAGATATGGGATAGAGAGTCATATAGCCCAGGTGTTGCAGGGTATGAGTGTTGAGGAGCTTTCCGTGTTGGTTCAGGGCTATTCGTCACTTGTCAGGGCTGGTGAGGAATATGAGCAAAGCGCGGACAGAGAGAAGGAGTTAAGGAATAACGAAGGCTGTTTGGGGACGTCTCAAGGAGGGATTAAGGATGAAAGCGATTGAAGTTGAAGGCCTTACCAAGAAATTCGATCGTGTTACGGCTGTAAATAATATCTCCTTTGAAGTGGAGGAAGGGCAGTGCTTTGGATTGGTAGGTCCGAACGAGGCGGGGAAGACTACTACCTTGATGGTTCTGGCCACTGTCCTCAATCCCACCTCGGGTTCGGCCAGGATATGCGGGACCAGCATTTTGAAGGAGAGGGACGAGGTCAG
>JAGXOF010000087.1 GCA_023660035.1 Dehalococcoidia bacterium LH_S1 | reverse complement strand
GTCTGTGATAGACTGCTGTGTTGCCTTAAATATGAATATGAACAATACCTCGATGTGAAGGCCACATTACCCTCTGTGGGGAAGAGCGTGAGCACTCCACAGGGCAAGGGAAAGGTTGCCAAGGTTAATGTGCCCAACGAAAAGGTTACTGTACAGCTTGAGAGCGAGGCTACCCTGGAGTTCAACGCCTCCCAGGTTCAAACGTTGGAGGAGTAGTTCGTTGAACCCGATTACGCTTTGGGATTGTTATCCTGGTCCCGAACAATGGTGTAGACTGCAGTAGGAATCCAGAAGCCGCCGATAACCGTCCGGCTAAATGCCGAAGGCTATTTCGGAGCAAAGGAATAAGGAATGCCAGCAACTGAACTCGGTTTTCACTGCAACCATCTTGAGTACCTGGACGAAGTCATGGATGACAATGGCTTGAGCCGGACCGAGCTGTTCAACTTGCCATCGGAGGATATACCGGAGCTAAAACGGAAGCTTTTTGTTAGAGACCTTGCCCGCAGCGTTCACTCGCCGCTTGTTAGGCCGGACTGGTACCCGGACCCGCCTACCTGGTCTTTTTTATGTGATATCGACAAAAGCAGCCGGGACCGAACGTTCAGGATGATCGACGAGACCATTGCCCAGGCCCAGGATGTCGGGGCGGAATACATCATAGCCCACTTCCCCACGCCAGCCACCGACGGTTCAGGGGAGGACGAGGACAAACTTTTGAGCATCACCTGGAAAAGCTGTGAGCAACTCGCTAACCTGAGCGTGCAGCGGCGTATGCCTATTCATGTTGAGGGATTGGCCAACAGCCCTCATCTCAGCGACGGATTTCTAACTGAGGCCCTGAGCGAGTACCCGCTGCGTTACTGTTTTGATACAGGACATATGCACCTCGCATCGCAGGCATCCGGCTTTGATATCCACGAGTTTGCCTGGGATATTGCCCCATTCTTGGGCTCGGTTCATCTGTGGAATGTCCGCGACCGCAACGACTACCTCGCCTTTCGCCATATCCCCGTTCACCCTTCTCAGGACCCCAAAGAGGGCTGGGTGGATATCAAGGGCATCCTGGAAACCCTGAGACCGGCTTGCCCTGTTATCTTTGAGAGCCCGAGCTCATATCCTGAAAGCCTGGGGAGCTATGACTACCGGGACGGGGTAGAGTGGGTTAAGGAAATCGTGGCGAAATTATAAATCGTTTTTTTTGCTGTGGTTGCTTTTACTCAAAGCGGCGCACTTCAAAGCGATACAGGCTAACCGGTTCATCGGGGAGGATTCCCGCTTTGGCACTGGCGATCTCGACCTGTTTATCCACGCTGTCCACCCCCTCAAGGTCGGGGAGGAGAAGTCCTCTTTTCCCCATGTACTCCACCAGTATGCCATACCTTTTGGGGTCGAGTTCCTCTTTGCTCTTCACTGGCGCCGGTTTGGTAAGGACATCTGCCTTGTACGTGAGGTCAGGGAGTTCATCTGGGATAACCGGCGAGAACCGGTAGTCCCTGGTGGCGGAGCTTATGGCGTTGTGGATTATCTCCTCGGCCACATTTGACTGAGTGGGCAGGAATGTACCGATACAGCCGCGAAGTTGCCCGTGTTTGTGGATGGATACAAACACCCCGGCTTGCTCCTGCATTTCCGGCGTGAGCTCAGCAGGCTGCGGAGTTTTCCCCTCACTTACGTACTTTTCCACAGTCTCTTTAGCTAATTCTACCATCGGGTGCATAATATCGTCTCCTTTTTATCAGTATGCCGGCGTAACCTACTACGCTGCTGTAATCTCCCAAAACGTCACCGCTGGTCCTGTACTGGACCAGTTCCCCTTCCCCAGCTCCCAGTTCCTTGGCCGCTGAAATCATGCTCACCGCAGGCCCGTATCCGCACATCGTGATGCCGAGGTTTTCCACTCGCTCCAGCAGCTCATCCTCGTCCAGGCGGAGTATTGATTCGATGGCCTGATGGTCTTTCCTGTCAGCGGATTCCTGAGGCTCGTAGTGAGTCATATCGCTGCTGGCCACGATTACTATGTCCCTCTGCAATTCCTTCGCTGCCCTGGCGATGCTCCTGCCGATTTCCTTGTAGATATCCCCACCTGTGGCGGCCACAACTATCGGCACTATTTTAATATCGGGTTCGAAGAATTGAAGGAATGGCAGCTGCACCTCGATTGAATGCTCGAACAGGTGTGCGGTTGAGTCTTCCTCAAGATAATCCGATCCTTGCAGAATCTGCGCACCGAGGTCAGTATCGATATCTACGTCACCCAGCGGTGTCTTCCAGGTCCCTTCCGGCATAATACTGAAAGGCGCCCCTCGGCCAGTATGGTTTGGCCCCATAATTACGAAGGTGCCCTTGAATTTTGTCCTGGAAAAGGTTGCTCCGGCCACCGGCCCGGAGAACATATATCCGGCATGAGGGACCACCATCCCGAGTACATCTTCTTTTTGAGCATTTTTATCGGTGAGCTTGTGTAGTTCAGATCTCAGTGTATCAGCTTCTCCGGGGTAGAATTGTCCGGCTACAATGGGATTCCTCTCCATCAGGGCCTCCTTCTGTCTATGTCCTGAAATTAAGCTCCGCACCGCAGAAGTGACATTTGGAGCCATCCAGCCCTACTGCTCTGGTATAATATCCCATACGTTCTACTACGAGATTGCCGCATGAGGGGCAGTGGGTGTTCTCATCGCCTTGACCGGGTGCATTCCCGAGATAGACATAACGAAGACCAGCATCTTTGCCGATCTTCACCGCTTGCTTAAGTGTCTCCACAGGTGTGACCGGGGCATTGGGCATCTTATAAGCCGAGAAGAAACGGCTAATGTGCCATGGTGTATCCGTTCCCAACTCAGTGGCGATGAAGTTAGTTGCATCTTTCAACTCCTCCGAGGAGTCATTGATACCGGGAATGATGAGGGTGGTAACTTCCAGAAAAATTCCGAGTTCTTTCGCTTTCTTGAGGGCATCCAGCACTGGTTGTAACCTGGCCCCGACGTACTCTTTATACATTTTCTCGCTAAAGCCTTTAAGGTCGATGTTCATGGCATCCAGGTAGGGGCTGAATGTCTCCAGCATCTCCTCTGTCAT
Source organism: Dehalococcoidia bacterium LH_S1 (assembly GCA_023660035.1). Taxonomy (GTDB): domain Bacteria; phylum Chloroflexota; class Dehalococcoidia; order SZUA-161; family SpSt-899; genus JAGXOF01. Next base: position 620 of record JAGXOF010000087.1, on the reverse strand, counting down.
GTACCCGTTGGTAACATAGATATTGGCGAGACCGGCCTCGTGGGCCAGCCTGGCTGTATCGTATGCATATTCGAAGAATATTGTGGGCTCGGTGTAAGTATAGGCAATGCTTTTGCACCCCGCACGCCGTGCGTCGGCGACGATCTGATTTGGGCTGGCTTCTATCCCTGCTGCAATTTCTCCGTCTTCGGGTATCTGGGATATCTCCCAGTTCTGACACCAGGGACATCGAAAGTTGCATCCGGGGGTTGCGATGGAGTAGGCATTGGTGCCGGGGTAGAAGTGGAACAGGGGCTTCTTTTCCACGGGATCAGTATGCTGGGCAATGGTACGTCCGTAGACCAGAGTATAGAGCGTCCCGTTCTGGTTCTCACGTACCTGGCAAATGCCTCTTTTACCCTCTTTGATAACGCATCGGTGTGCGCACAGATTACAGCGCACACGGTTCTCGGATAGCTTCTCATAGAGCATTGACTCAAGCATACATCACACTCCACAGAACTGGGGTAATTACAAGTCTAGCACGTGTCGGGAGCCATGTCTAGACCCACTCTCTTCCAATACAAAATGGGCCTGAAAGAGTGAGGTTTCTCGTTTATGATTGAATCATGCAGCTAATC
>JAGXOF010000086.1 GCA_023660035.1 Dehalococcoidia bacterium LH_S1 | reverse complement strand
CGCAAGTTCATAGAGTTAGTGTATAACAGGAACATCAGTCAAGTACATACCCCTATTCCCTAATCCGTCGCTTTGCCAAGCTTACATAGTTTTCATCTATCTCATAGCCTACATAATGGCGGTTTGTCTTAATAGCTGCTATTGCAGCTTGCCCACTTCCCATGAATGGGTCTATCACTGTCTCGCCTTCGAAAGTATAAAATTGAATCAACCTATACGGCAACTCAACTGGGAAAGGAGCACGATGTCCTACTTTTCTTGCTGGTTCCGCTGCAAACGACCAAATACTCTTAGTAAACTCAAGAAACTCATTCTTGGGAATTGTACTCTTCCTCCCAAGATTTTTCTTTGTAAACATATCTTTAGAAAAGATTAAGATATATTCATGAATGTCTCGCAGAGTAGGATTCTTAGGGGATTGCCATGTCCCCCAAGCAGTAGAAGGGCTCCCACTTGATGCTTTATTCCAAAGGATCTCTCCTCTCATCAAAAACCCTAAATCTAACATATCTTTAATGATAAAGGCATGAAGAGGAATATAGGGCTTCCTCCCAAGATTTGCAATATCAATGCATACTCGTCCTCCCGGCACAAGAACCCTCTTAACCTCGCTCCAAACGGTCTTCAGAAACTCTCTATACTCGCTTAAACTGAGGTTTTCATCATACTCTTTGCCAACATTGTAGGGAGGCGATGTGACCATTAAGTGAACACTGCTACTTGGTAGTTCGTTCATTCTCTCACTCGATTTACAAAGGATCGCATCCAAGACCTCATCTGGGATGGGGTTCTCCACGTACTCTACTGGCATCTCCTCTTTAGGCAACCCCTCATATAATCTACTCGAATAAAAACTGGTAGAGTCATGGCCAATTCTCCCAGGAGAACCGAATGCACTTGTTTTGGTGCCCGTCCTTTTTTGGTTGATTCCCACTTAGTTTTCCTCCCAAAGGTCTACCCATCTTTTATAAGGATCAACCTTTACCTCTGTCCTTTGCCAATTTATAGTGATACGCTTCGACCTATCCTCTCCAGCCAATGTGGATACTGCTTCTTTAGTAAATTCAACACCTCGGGGATTTGTTCCTGGTTTAGGAAGCTTAATATAGCCTTGTTTGCCGATTCTATCAAATAAGTCTCTTTGAGCTTCCAATGGAATATAATAAAATCCGCCTTGCCCTCCCCAGTTAATTTGCACAAATAGTATGTCGCAACCAGGATAGTAATTTTCACGAAAATCATTTGCACTTTGAGTATCAACAGTCCAGACCATTTTAATACCACTAAATCCCTTACTACTAATCGTCTTAATCGATACAGGGTTCCCGAATAGTCCCACATCTACCTCTGAGGCAATGACAGGGATTTCAGTCTGCATATCTTCCCTCCCAAACTTATAAATAAGCAAGGCCACTAAGACCCTTTCTCTCAACGACCCCACTCCCATACCCATTCTGCCCGCTCTTGAACTCTCCAACTCTGCAATCTGGAATAGATTAGGTAAACGCTCCTTTATCTTCCGCACAACCTTCTCGTCTTCAAATAATTCTATTAAACGAGCGCTCATACTCCCTCCAATTACAGCAAGCCTATATCCATTTCCCAGCGACCACATGCTTGAGTTCACATCTAAATATGAATAATCTCATTCATCAAACAAACAAAAAACGGAGAGGGTGGGATTCGAACCCACGGTCCCCAAAAGGGGACACGCGCTCTCCAGGCGCGCCTGATCGTCCCCTCCAGCACCTCTCCCTGTCAAATTTCAAGCATCAACTACCAAACAATTTCAAATTTTCGAATCTCAAACATCTCTCAGAATTTGAGATTCGCACTTCTAATTTCCCCGGAGGGGGTGGGATTCGAACCCACGGTCTCCGCAGGAGACACCGCTTTTCGAGAGCGGCACCATCAACCACTCGGTCACCCCTCCATACCCATTTTCGAAGCTAATTTTGGCATTTTGCCTATCTTCTTTACTGAACATAATACAATTTTGCTAACAATTCGCTAATAATTATTTCCAGCCCCTTCATTTTCACCCGTGCCATTATAACGCGGAGTCACCAGTTTTTCAAATTCACTCTCTTCCAATACAAACTGGGCCTGGAGGAGATATCGATTTCCAAAAGGAAATGGGCCTGAAAGAGTGAGGCTTCTCGTTTATGATTGAGCTATGCGGCTAATCATGAACGATAGCAATGTAAAAACAATCGAACAAATCCAGGAATTGCTGGAGGCTAGCAATGGAATAGAGCTTCAAGGTGCATGTGGTGAGGGGAAGAAGAACTGGATAGAGGAAGTACTAGTCAGGTTTAACTACCTTATCACCCCACTCATTCGTTTCACTAAATCCCGGCTCAGGCACAGTAACGATAGTAGGCTGGTGGGGACCAAGAACGAAGCTGCGCTGCGAAAACACCTGGGATATGCCTATATCCCTCAAAAGAGCGCAGAAAGGCTAAATCAATTCAACAGGGACTCCCGTATATATTAACTTCCACCGGCCCTGCTTCTTCCCTGTGGCTGTGGTGGATAGAAAATGAGCGATAATGAATTTGTGGATAGGAGGTAGCAAAAAGAAAGGGTTATTACTGCCCCTCCCAGGCCCATTTCTGGATTAGAAAAGACTCACTCCTCCTGATGCCATTGTCCATTCGTGGCCAAATCTGGTATACTGAGAGCTGTTGCCTTCTAAACTTGGCTGATTATGTGGCTCCATCGTCTAGAGGTCTAGGATATCGGCCTTTCAAGCCGGGGACAGGGGTTCGATTCCCCTTGGAGCCACCACCCCACTCCCTCTGGCAATTCGGACAGAAATTCGTTATTCGGCGGCTCACCTCAATTTGAGATATAGTTGTACCACATACAGGACAAGGGCTCCCGCCTTTTCTATGAACCTTGAGGAAGCCGCGAATTTCCGCTGAAATATCCGATTTCATTCGCTCCGACAATATCCCCACGGCCTCCTTGAGAACCGATTGTGTAGCCCGATAGAGCGATTGTTTTCCCTCTTCAGTAAGGCTTGCTTGTGCTCGATGTGGATGGATTCCGGCGGCAAAGAGGATCTCATCGGCGTAGGCATTGCCGATTCCCATAACGAAGGTGTCTTTAAGCAGTATGTTCTTTATTCTGCCTCTGTATCTCCCGAGCCTTTTCTTGAAGTCCTCCTCAGTCAGGTCCTCATCAAAAGCATCGGGGCCCATTTTGTTCCAGTACGGAATGGATGGTAATCCCCCTTCCTCCACAAGATAGACCCTGCCCATGGAATCTGGGTTAATATACCTGAGCTCTTTGGCCTGCTCCAGATGGAAGACCAAGCATGTGCCAAACCGGTGCTGTTGCCCCTGTCCACAGTACTGGAATCTGCCGGACAGCATCGGGTGAATGGCGATAATACTTCCGGAGGCCAATCTGAAGAGGAGGAATTTCCCCCGTCTGTCTATCTGCCTGAAACGGTCTCCTGCCAGTGTAGAGCTAAAGTCCGAGGACGGTGGCCATTGTATCACACGGGTTTGCAGAACCTCAACTTCCTGAATCCCGACGTTCTTGAGTTCAGGATCGAGGATGTTCTTAACCGCTTCAAGGTCCGGTAATTCAGGCATCGGTTAGATTATATCACCCTTGAGATGGTAAAATAAGCTGATGACTGATATCGTGGAATTACTCGTCGATGAGGGTGGGATCCGGCTGGATCGATACATAGCCGAGCATTCTGAACTTTCGCGTTCCCACATCCAGAAGCTGATCAACGAGGGGGATGTCCTCGTGGATAAGAGCTTCGCTAAGGCAAGCCAGAAGGTCAACGCTGGCCAGCGGATCACCG
>JAGXOF010000085.1 GCA_023660035.1 Dehalococcoidia bacterium LH_S1 | reverse complement strand
ACTATCATCCCTCATGAGGGATGAATTTTACATTCTCGAGTGCGCCTAGTATAAAAGGAGTTGCCGAAGGCAATTTGGGCGAAGCGTGGCGAAGCCTTTTATCCGCTGTTAGGCGATAGTGCGAGCAATTCTGTTGTGCTTCAATGGAAGTCGGACAGCTAGCTTCGGAAAAATTTGCGACACTTCTCCTCGGGGAAGGTATAATAAAACCAAACCAGGAGGGGTAATAACATGGCTAGAAATCTAAGTATTCAGCTACTTCTTAACATAGCCATTGCCTCCCACTACAAGGGTGGTGGGCAAACCATTGACAGGATGAGGCGATACACATACTTCAGCCCCGTAGACCTCCTTGATATTCTGAGCTGTCAGCACCTCTTGTGGTATGCCCTTAGTATATGCTTGTCCTCCGTTTAGCATGATTAAATAATCACAGTATTGAGCAGCTAAATTTAGGTCATGCAGGGCGGCAACAACAGTCAAATTTTGCTCAAAGCAAAGCCTCCTAACTAGGTCCAGAATCTCGACTTGGTGATTTATGTCCAGATGTGTGGTTGGCTCATCAAGGAGGAGCACCTTTGGCTGCTGGGTTAATGACCGGGCAATAATAAGTCGCTGTTTTTCTCCTCCGGAGAGCTCGCCCACTCTACGCTGAGCAAAAAACTGTGTCTGTGTCGCTTCCATCGCTTGCCAGGCAATAGCCATATCCCTTCCCCCTTCATAGCTAAGAAGCCCAAGATGAGGCGTCCGTCCCATAAGCACCACTTCAAAGGCAGTGAAAGCCTCGGGCAAAATAGGATTCTGTGGCACTGTGGCAATGAGGCGAGCAAGTTCGGCTCTCTTAATGCTTTTTATATCCCGACGGTCAATGAGGATATGCCCGGAGAAAAGATTGAGCACCCTATTCATTCCCTTGAGCAAGGTTGATTTCCCTGAGCCATTGGGTCCAATGAGACCTAACACCTCGCCTGGCAACGCCTTCAAGTTTATATTATTCAGGACAGCTCGGTAGTCATAACCCAAACCAACATCGCTTAGTTCAATCATTACTACCTAATCCCATTTTGCTTAAATATAGTCTGCTTCACTACTGAGGTTACCGCCCTAGCCACAAGCTCTCCCATCTTAGCATGTCCGCCCAGATAATTTATTCTTGGACCTTCACCACCGACTATTATGGCATTATCAGTTCCTGTGCCTGTGGCTCGAATTTCAGGATTGTAGGAGCTTCTTATATCTAAATCTTCAAGGGCTATTACCTTTGCCTCGGTCAAGGTAATCATCCCTCGAGTTAATGCTCCTTCCGACAACGAGGCGTTAGTCAGGACTATTATGTTAATGGTGCCCAAACTTTCAAACCTTCCATTTCTTTCCAAACTTCCCGCCTTATCCACTCCTATCCTCTGGGCATTGGATTTTACCCCTGCGGTAGCCGCCGCAAAGACCTCAAATTCTTGATATTCTTCCTTCTTAATTGCAATATTGTCCATATCTGCCCCGGTAAGTATCATGGCTGTTTTGGCTAAAGAAAGGTTTAAATCGCTGAAAATCTTGTTCTCATAATCCTTAATATTTTGGTGCACCAATTCCCACAATGAAGGAGGGTTAAAGTGATTGCCCACCACTTCTACCTCCTTATATCCTTCCATGGTAGATAGACACTTCCTTGCTTTAGTGAAATAGGCCAGGAAGGTTTTCGTCTCTGTCCCTTGAAATTGATGATAAACTATCTTGGCTTTAGTTCCTTCAAGGTCAATTTTAATTTCCTTTTCTTCCATTTTCATTTCCCTCCTTTTTAGATTTAGAAGAAAGCAAGCCCTTTCTTTCTTCGTAACAAATAAAGAAAGAAGGGAGCTCCACAGAAAGCAGTAATCACCCCCACGGGAATCTCTGTAGGAGGAAGTAAAGTGTGGGCTAAGGTGTCAGCCACAATGAGGAATACGGCGCCAACCAAAGTAGATAAAGGAAGCAAAAAACGCTGGTCAGGACCCCAGATAAGCCTCACTGCATGGGGAACGATTATGCCCACAAATCCTATAAGACCGGTGAAGCAAACCGCAGCAGCGGTGATTAAGGTAGCAGCACTCAACAGGATAAGCTTAACCCTTTCTACATTGATACCTAGCTGCTGTGCTTGCTCCTCATCAAGCTGCATCACATTAAGGGGGCGAGCATGAAGCCAGATGACTACAATACCTACTACCATGCTGGGGAGAACTGTCCATACCTCAGACCACTTAGTTAAAGAAAGCCCACCCAGTAGCCAAAATATGATTCCGTGTAATTCCTCGCCGAAAAGAGTCAAAAGGTAAGAGGTGATTGAGGATAGAAAAGCCCCCAAAGCTACCCCAGCCAGGATAAGGGTGGTTGCTGGTATGGTCTTGCCAACACGAGCTAGTGAATAGACCACAGCTACGGCACCCATAGCACCGATAAAAGCAAATAATGGCACGGCGCCAAGACTCATCCACGAAATAGTGAAAGGAATGAGAAAGGCAATGGTAGCCCCCAGTCCAGCTCCTGAGGCAACACCGAGGAGATAAGGGTCAGCCAGGGGATTGCGAAACAACCCTTGATAGGTAGCTCCAGCTATTGATAAAGCTGCTCCAACTAATCCTGCTAAAAGAATGCGAGGGAGCCTGATGTCAAGAATTATTGTGTTGTAAGTTTCCGGCCAAGGTGAGGCGATATGGGGAAAAGGCAACTGGGAAAAGAGAACCTCAAAACAGGTAGAAAAAGGTATATGAACACTTCCTAGAGTGGTGGCAAAAATAATCGCTGCTAAGAGCAGTCCAGCAAGCCCTATCAGGGCATAAACTTTGCCTTGCCAGCGAAGAGAATAGGGTAAGGCAGTCTCCTTAGCAGTTTTACCAAACGGTTTAGATATGGTACGTAACACCTAATATATCCGTACTATTTTGTACTTAGTATTCAATGCCTTCCCTTAGTTTTACTCCTTGGTCGTAATGATGCTTCACATTCTTAACCTCGCTAACTAAATCTGCTTTCTCTATGATTTTCTCTGTTGCTCCGCGACCCGTAAGGATAAGATCCAAGTTCTTTGGCTTTGCTTCTAAAAGAGAGAGAATTTCCTTCTCCTTCAAAAACCCATCACGCATGGTGATATTTATCTCGTCCAAAACCAGCATATCCCAGGTTTCGTCGGCAAAAAGCTCCTTGACAAACTCCACTCCCTTTAAACACTCCCCCCTTACTTCATCAAAGCTTAAATTCTTGTAGAAATAGGGATGCTTCCTAGCGAAGAAGAAAACATCTATGTCAAGTTTTTGCAATGAATTAAACTCAGCTTGGTGAAATACTGGGGGATCCTTAAAGAAAGAGACCCAGCCTATCTTAAAGCCATGGCCGGCAGCTCGAATCACCTGACCCATAGCGGCGGTAGATTTCCCTTTACCATCTCCAGTGTATACCAGAATTAAGCCTTTCTCTTTCATTTTAATCCCTCCTTATATATTAGTTTGGACAGAAATCTCCAGAAACCAAATATTGTCTCTCTTATAGCGTTTGCCCTGGGTAACCTTAAGTGGCATCTTAAAAATGGGACCATCAAACACAAAAGTATGGTATTCCCCAGATTCGCCACAAGGGTGAGAATTGAAAATTTCAGACAAGAAAGCTTCATCCAAGTTTCTGCCAAGCAAGCTCTCCTCTAAATTGGTGGCCACAACTATTGTCTTAAACCCACTCTGCCAAAAATTAGCAAGGAGAACTTTGGGGTCGGTTTGCCATAAGGGCAATATAGGCTCTATTTCCAATTCACCACAAACTCTCTCTATCCATTCCCTATGTTCCTCTAAGTCCATGTCGCCAAAAC
>JAGXOF010000084.1 GCA_023660035.1 Dehalococcoidia bacterium LH_S1 | reverse complement strand
AGCTTGAGCTTGATGGACTCAGCCAGCAATTTTAGCTTCTCCAGTTCATCGTCATCATAGGCAACCCCGATATGACGCACGATCTTTTGCGAGATGGTGCTGCCCTTTCTCACGGACTGAACTATCTGGACTGATTCACGAGGACTGTTAGGGGTTTGCTTAACTCGTGCCTGACCGAAAACTATAAAACCCTTATCATTCGGATATTACAGGGCCAAAAAAGTGGATGAAATTTTTACTGAAACATGAATTACTTGTTGATGTTTACTTATTACTATGATATCATAACACATTAAAAAATAAAGAAATATTCAAAATATGAGCCACATTGATAGTAATTCAAATTTCAACATATCGACAAAACTTCGAGGTTATTTTGCGTAAAATTTTTGAACCACAAATGACATTCGGCCAGACCCCCATCGATCAAATCAAATTTGATATGAGAGCAAGGGATGAGATTCCCAAACTGCTTTTTGGGCTGCAGCAGGTTTATTGTGATAAGTCCCTTCGGAAAAAGATTTTTGAAATTCTTGAAAACGTTATCCCGGAGGATATCAACTCAAAAAATGGCCGCCCCGGGATGGACCTATGGAAAATTCTTGTAATGGGAACCGTCCGGTTGAATTGCAATTGGGATTATGACAAGCTGCAAGAAATGGTGAACAACCACAAAACCATAAGGCAGATGCTAGGTCACGGTCTGATGGATGATGATGAAACATATCCGATTCAGACCCTGAAAGATAATGTTAAACTTTTGACACCTGAGGTTCTTGATCAAATCAACACGCTGATCGTACACAAGGGTCATAAACTTCTGATCCCAAAAAAAACTCCAGACGATGAGGCGTTGAAGGGACGGTGTGACTCATTTGTGGTTGAAACTGATGTTCACTATCCCACAGACATCAACCTGCTTTTTGATGCCGTCCGCAAAATGATTCAAACTGCCGCTGAGATCAGCAAAAATATGGGAACGACTATGTGGCGGCAATCAGAGTACAACATTAAATCATTTAAAGGGCTTTACCGCAGAGCCCAGCGATTAAAGCATTCCACATCAAAGGATAAAAACAAAAAAATCAAAAAAGCGCAGCAGATTATTGATGCCCATAGCACGTACGTCAAGTTGGCACAAAGATTTATTCAAAAAGCCAACCTGACCATCGAGAAGGCTGCCGAATCATCCGATATAATGGATTCCGCCCGAATCGAGGAGCTGCAAACCTATATCAATTTCGCTCTCTGGCAAATTGATTTGATTACGCGCCGGGTGATGCAAGATGAAAAGATTCCGCATAAAGACAAGATGTTTTCAATTTTCGAACCCCATACAGAATGGATTTCAAAAGGAAAAGCCGGCCTTCCCCAAGAGTTGGGCCTGCGAGTTTGTATCCTGGAGGATCAACATGGTTTTATTGTCCACCACCAGGTGATGGAAAAACAAACCGATGACAAAGTGGCTGTTACAATGATAGACTCGACACAAACCAAATTTTCCAATCTCCAGGGATGTAGTTTTGATAAAGGGTTTTACAATCCCGGCAACAAGAAAGAGTTGAAACACAAATTGGACACTCTGGTGCTCCCGAAAAAAGGCAGATCCAATAAAACTGAATACAAAGAAGAAACTGCGGAAACATTTGTTCATTTCAAAAGGAAACATTCAGCTGTGGAATCTGCCATAAACGGATTGGAAAATCATGGTCTGGACCGATGCCCTGATCATGGTATCCGAGGGTTTAAGCGCTATGTTGGTCTGTCTGTTCTGGCAAGGAACCTCCAGATCATCGGGCATCATGTGCAACAAAAAGAATTGAAGCGGATTCAACGATCTGAGCAGCGTAAAGCTGCTTGAAAAGGCTTTTAGAGCCTCAAAAAGGGCAACACACTATAGCTGTGTCCAAAATTAAAAATATTTGTCCAAAAAGGGTTGGAGGTGTGCTGCCTCCGATTTATAACCGGCGGAGAAAATGAAAATATTACCGCTGGCTGAGTGTGGGCGAGTCCAAAATCAGGGTTTTCGGTCAGACACGAGCTAAATACACCCTTTCCAGGTTAGCCAGGTCTTGCCAGCGGTCCAGTTCCTCTAGAATATCCCCAAAGTCCCTGTACACATCCACAATTCGATATCCTCCGTCGGCCAGGGTATCCCGCAGTTGCTGAATCATCTCACCCGTGTGCATTACCCAGTCAAAATCACGCTCGGGCGTCTGTACAGGGAAAAGCGCCCTGTAATCGTTGATGTCAATCTGCATCAGAACATTAGCCCAGACCGCTGCTACCTCTGTCTGATTGGCTACAGTCGCCGACTCACTCTCAGGATACAAAAAGTAGTTTGGCACAACCACTTGAGGCGAGAGCAGGGCAGTTGCCCGCTGAGCACAACGTAATGCCAGTGCCTCCCTCAGCCGCCTTCCCGCCTGCCGTGTAGGCACCACGATTAGGTCCTTCCCCAGCTCAACTGGCCCAGAATCGCCTGATGGGAGCAGGAACTCCGGAAGTTTCTGAGTGAGTGGAGCATCCCATCCGAGGAAATGTCGTTCTACAAACATTTTCTGTTTACCGCTTAACCCGTAACAGACTCAAAATGAGCAAGGGGCACATGTAGAGAGCGTGTTGTGAATATCTATATGTCTTGAATCAATTAGGCTGATTGACTGAGAAGCTGCTCAGCTTTGTCATGCTCTCGACGATGCGCGGCACGTATGGCATTACTACTATAACGGATTATCTGAGGCAAGTGCGCAAAGCTTTCTCACGTGCCTCATCCTCAGCTTCAAGGTAAGGACGCATCCCCGCAGCAATAAGCTCCAAATCTTCCACTTGCTTTGACATCTCATCTTGTTTAGCCAACCTGCTGTAAACTCTAGCTCTTCGCTTCTGTCATTCTGAGGGAGCGAAATGTAGCTGCCCAATGTTACTTTGGTTGATGCCTCTAACAGCTACTACAGAGAAGGATACTGCCTTTTTTACCTCCTTTAGCCTATCTATTCCCACCACAATAGCCTCTTTCTTGCTTGTTGTGGGAAACATGGAGCCCTCAGCAATATAATCTGCTACTTCGCTTTGTGCCTTTATCGCCTGGGATACCGTGCTAACAGAACAACCCACTATTTTATCTACCGGCAATTCCTGCCGGATAACAGGCAAAGGTAAATCCCGCCCTGGAAAACTAGGGCGGGATAAATCTCCTTGACCAATGTGAAGCCCATCGGCATCAACCAACAGGGCTAAATCAAGATAATCATTTAATGAATAAAGCATTTGATTCATCTCAGAGCTTCTTAAGTTTTTTTAGCTATGGGAAGCAATCCTCCTTTGCTTGCCTGCTTATCGCGAAGCTGGATTATCTTAGCCCCCCTTTGAATAATTTGCCTGGCAACATCCAGTTCATTCCTCCCAGCCAAAACTTGCCTATCTAGAATAACATAAAGCCCTCTCAGCTGATTTATTTTTGCCTGACGCAGTATTTTGGAGGTTAATCTTTTCTCTATTTCCTAAAAGGAAAATCTTGCTTGCTCAAATTTAGCCGAATCCAGCATTATCTCTGGTAATTTAGCTAGTTCCTCCATTTACCCGTAAGGACTCCTCCACCCTTTTAGCGTTAGCTATAACTAAGTCAGCCAAGCCTTGTTGAGATTGCTTTGCTTCCTCGTAGACAACATTCTGTTTGTGGGCGCCAACATCGTGTTCTGAGTCTCTTTGCGATAAGAGCTTTATGCTTAATGCTTTACTCTCCTGAGCTAAGTCATGACGCACTGTTGTTAGCTGCTGACTCAGCGCAGCATCGTTGAGAAGAAAGCGAGCAACATCTTCTAGAAACCTCAAACCTTCGCTCGACCTGTTAAGGTTGG
>JAGXOF010000083.1 GCA_023660035.1 Dehalococcoidia bacterium LH_S1 | reverse complement strand
GGTCCAAGGAATTACAGGGGGTGAGGGCACTTTCCATACCCAGGGATGCCTGGATGAGCTGTGGGTAGAGGTGAAATACCAATCGAACCCGGAGATAGCTGGTTCTCCCCGAAATGCATTGAGGTGCAGCCTCGAGTGTTGGCCTCCGCGGGTAGAGCTCTGGATGAGCTAGGGAGCGAGAAGCTTACCAAACTCAACCAAACTGCGAATAGCGGAGTGACTAAGCTCGGGAGTGAGACGGTGAGGGATAAACCCCATCGTCGAAAGGGAAACAGCCCAGATCATCAGCTAAGGTCCCTAAGTGCAGGCTAAGTGGGAAAGGATGTAGCGTTGCCCAGACAGCCAGGATGTTGGCTTAGAAGCAGCCATCATCTAAGGAGTGCGTAATAGCTCACTGGTCGAGTGGTGCCGCGCCGAAAATGTAACGGGGCTAAAGTCTGCCACCGAAGCTATGGATTCGCCGTAAGGCGGATGGTAGGGGAGCGTTCCCTTCAGCGATGAAGCTCTAATGCGAGTTAGGGTGCAGCGAAGGGAAGTGAGAATGTCGGCATGAGTAACGCAAGGCGTGTGGGAAACACGCCCACCGAAAGCCCAAGGTTTCCTACGGAAGGTTAATCCGCGTAGGGTTAGTCGGGCCTAAGCCGAGGCCGAGAGGCGTAGGCGATGGACAGCCGGTTAATATTCCGGCGCCGCTTGTTCTCGTTAAGCTTCGGGGAGCGCAGGAAGGTAGGTCGAGCGTGTCTACTGGACATGGCACGTCCCCTGTTATAGGCGCGAGGGGAGGCAAATCCCCCCTTGCTTAAGCTGAGGGCAGGGGGAAGCCGCGGGGCAACCCAAAGCGACTCGGCTGAACCTAAACTGCCTGGAAAAACCTCGTTGTTTGAGATAAGTGCCCGTACCGCAAACCGACACTGGTAGGCTGGGGTAAGAGCCCTAAGGTGATCGAGAGAACCCTCGTTAAGGAACTCAGCAAATTGACCCCGTAACTTCGGAATAAGGGGTGCCTTTGGTGGTGAAGGGACTTGCTCCCGGAGCCTCCGAGGGCCGCAGGAAAGAGCCCAAGCGACTGTTTACCAAAAACACAGGTCCCTGCCAAAGCGTAAGCTTAAGTATAGGGGCTGACGCCTGTCCAGCGCCGGAAGGTTACGGGGAGGGGTTATCCGCTTCGGCGGAGAAGCTCCGAACCTAAGCCCCGGTTAGCGACGGCCGTAACTATAACGGTCCTAAGGTACCGAAACCCCTTGTCGGGTAAGTTCCGACCTGCAGGAAAGGCGTAACGGCTTGGGCGCTGTCTCAACGAGGGACTCGGTGAAATTGCTATGCCTGTGAAGATGCAGGCTACCCGCGACTGGACGGAAAGACCCCGTGGAGCTTTACTACAACTTGATATTGGATTGAGGCTTGGCATGTGTAGGATAGGTGGGAGGCTAGGAATCCCCGGCGCTAGCTGGGGTGGAGCCGCCTGTGAAATACCACTCTTGCTAAGTTTTGGTTCTAACCCTTGATCAAGCAAGGAGACATTGTCAGGTGGGTAGTTTGACTGGGGCGGTCGCCTCCTAAAAGGTAACGGAGGCGCCCAAAGGTCCCCTCAAGGTGGATGGAAATCACCTGCGGAGTGCATTGGCATAAGGGGGCTTGACTGCAAGACCTACAAGTCGAGCAGGGACGAAAGTCGGGCAAAGTGATCCCACGGTGCTATGTGGAAAGGCCGTGGCTTAACGGATAAAAGCTACCCCGGGGATAACAGGCTTATCCCGCCCAAGAGTTCACATCGACGGCGGGGTTTGGCACCTCGATGTCGGCTCGTCACATCCTGGGGCTGGAGAAGGCCCCAAGGGTTGGTCTGTTCGCCCATTAAAGTGGCACGCGAGCTGGGTTCAGACCGTCGTGAGACAGGTCGGTCCCTATCCGTCGTGGGCGCAGGAGATTTGAGAGGAGCTCTCCCTAGTACGAGAGGACCGGGAGGGACAGACCTCTGGTGTTCCAGTTGTCTTGCCAAGGGCACTGCTGGGTAGCTATGTCTGGACCGGATAAGCGCTGAAGGCATCTAAGCGCGAAGCCGACCTCAAGATTAGATCTCCCGCTCGGTATGAGGTAAGGCCGCAGCAAGACTAGCTGCTCGATAGGCGACATGTGGAAGGCGGGCAACCGCTTGAGCTAAGTCGTACTAATCGGCCGAGGGCTTCATGCCAGGAGCAAGCAGAAACCTTATCATAGCATTCAGCATTCAGCATTCAGCATTCAGCTGGTAGTTAGAATTCAGTAGCCAGCACCGAGAATCCAGTATTCTGATTACTGAACTGAATGCTCAAAATATCGCGGGGTAGAGCAGCGGAAGCTCATCGGGCTCATAACCCGAAGGTCGTTGGTTCGAATCCAACCCCCGCTACCAAGTTCCAGCTTCAAAATCCATCAAAAGGATTCCCCTACTAAACGTAAAGTGTTCACAAGGGATTTGCTATCTATCTTCTTAAAGAGTAGAGCCAATGGTCTTTCACCCAGAACTATCACCGACTATGAATGGCGATTACAGCGGTTCATTGGCTACCCCCTTACTTCCCAAGGTATTAAGAACTTCCTGGACAACCTCACCTGCAACAATGGCAAGTGGAACTATTTTAAGTGCATAAGAGCACTTATTCAGGTGAGTATGGAAAGAGACCTCTATACAGGAATTATCAAGGAGGCACAGCCGGTGGCACAAGGATCTATTAAACGACTGATAACGGCAAGCCGCTTTGGTTTCATCAGAGCAGATCAAGGGGAAGATATTTCCTTCGATTCACTAACGGAAGGCCAGAGGATCAAAAGCACGTCTCACATATGATCGGATAGGCTACGACAATTTCCCCTATAATAACAGGGAAGATTATTCCAGAGCCAGACGCCGGGCAAACATCAAAAGAGGCAAGAAAATCCTGGCCTGGCAGTGAGATTTGGTGTCAATATAGCATCTGTTACCGCAACAGTTTGATCGGTAGATAGATGCCTTTGCATCACGTGAATGCCAGATGACTCACTGTAGGAACAATGCCGATATTACGTCAAGTCATAGCTGATTAACTACTTCATTAAGGGCAGAGATTCTCGGGCACTCCATATCCGGGAAGAAGCCTCCCCTGTCCAGCAAAACACCCTTTATGCCAGTCTGTTCCGCTCCCACTACATCGACTTTATACTGATCTCCGACATACATTGCCTCTGAGGCCTCTACACCAGCCTGTCTCAAAGCCTCCTGGAAGATCTCAGGCTGGGGCTTGGGTTTTCCTGCATCACGGGAGGTCACCACTACTTCCAGCAGAGAGGAAAGCCCTAATTCATCACAGAGAGGCCTGAGGTCCCGGTCATCGTTGGAGATAAGGCCAAGAGTTAATCCCTTTTCTTTAAGGCTAGTTAACGAAGGAATAACATCGTCAAAGAGGACCAGATTCATATCAATATTCATCATTTTCCCAAGCAAGCCTTTTATCAACTCCTCAGTCGCCTCTATACCTGCTTCTCTCAGCACGATTTCTTCATGCCTGGCATAAAGGTCCATCTTCTCCTGTTTGGAACGTTGACTCAAAAGCGACTTCGCCTGCTCCTGATGTATAAACTCATCGGCAATGAGGAAAGCGCGAGCAAAATCCTCTGGTTTTGACCGAATGCCAAAGTCCGCCAGAGCCCTGGCTTGCAACTCCTCGCGGGGCGGATCATATCGTACCAAAGTATTATAAAGATCGAAGAATACCGCCTTAATCATTATGCTGTTCTCCTATTCGTCTACCATAGCGCAACAAACAAAAATAAATCCAGCGCTTGCTCCCAAAATATAACCAATAATACTCATCAAGTCAATGGCCTGTGCTGGCTGACCACATGGGTAACACTGGGCTATGGATTTTAGCAAGTTCCTT
>JAGXOF010000082.1 GCA_023660035.1 Dehalococcoidia bacterium LH_S1 | reverse complement strand
CCTTACGAGCGGCCACGATAAGAATTACATGCACTCACAGGGCAGGCACCTGGAAACGCTGCGGAATAAGACCCCAAAACCCCTGGTAATCCTTCATCCGGATACAGCACATGGGCTGGGAATCGAGGAAGGTGATGATGTTTATATAGAAAGTCCAAGGGGGAGGATAATGCAGACGGCAACCTTGAGTGCAGGAGTGGATCCAAGGGTTGTAAGTGTCGCCTATGGATGGTGGTTCCCCGAGGAGGGGGTCTCAACAGGATACGGTTGGGACAGGGCCAATATTAATATCCTGACTGATGACGGTCCTCCATACAGCCCTGAAATAGGTTCGCCTGCTATGAGGGGTTTCCTTTGCAAAGTATACAAGGCGGAATAGTACCTTCAAACAATCCATGAATAAGTAGGTGTACTGCTTCCCTTAAAGCCTCCTGAGGATTCTACCGCATCAACGTGGTGGCTTCCACCGCAGTGAGGCAAACATCTCGGCTGGTGTCCAGTAACCGAGAGACTGGTGGGGATGCTCGGATTTATAGAAGCGGAAGTAATTGGCTAGACTGATCCTGGTGTTTCTTCCATCATGATACAATGATTATAGGCGTATATTATATAGAGTGCCGCTGCTCTAGAAGAATTGCCATATTATACGTTGGTGAGCGATGGAAACGCTTGAATTAGCTCATATCACCGTCAGAGGTATAGTCCAGGGTGTTGGCTTCAGACCTTTTGTGTATGGACTGGCCATCCAGCGCGGGCTTAAGGGGTGGGTGTACAACACTTCAGAGGATGTAAAAATTGAGGTTGAGGGAGAAGCACAGACAATAGAGCAATTCTGCCATGAATTGGAGGCAAAGGCTCCCCCTCTGGCGCGCATCGAGGAACTGAGCGTTGCCCACGATCCACCAGCTGGTTACACAGCCTTTGAGATCCGGCACAGCGTCGCCGAAGAGGGCAAGTACCAACTTATCTCACCTGATATAGCTACGTGCAAGGACTGCCTGAATGAACTTTTGGACCCATCTGACAGGCGCTACCGCTATCCTTTTACCAACTGCACGAATTGCGGTCCGCGCTTTACCATAATCGAAGATATGCCGTACGACCGGACCAAGACAACGATGCGCGATTTTACTATGTGCCCGGAGTGCCAGGAGGAGTACGACAATCCTCTGGACCGTCGTTTTCATGCCCAGCCGAATGCCTGTCCTGTATGTGGTCCTCAGGTTCAACTCCTTGACAGCCAGGGCAATTCCGTCACCGTTAGCAATTCCTACCTTGATGCTCTGGCCAGTGCTGCCCAACTCCTCAAAGAAGGAAATATCCTCGCTATAAAAGGGGTGGGGGATTCCTTTTAGCCTGTGACGCCACGAACGAGGCAGCGGTGAAGACCTTACGTGAGAGGAAACGGCGACCGTCCAAACCTTTTGCAATAATGGTTACGGATATCGGGGAAGCCAGTCAACATTGCATGGTCAACCCGAAAGAGGAAGAAGTGCTCAAGTCGCCTCAGAGCCCCATTGTGCTTCTCAGATGGAAAGAGGCCTCATCCGTGCCCCGCGAGGTAGCACCGAATCTGTGCTATTTGGGAGTGATGCTGCCATATACCCCTCTCCATCACATCTTGCTCAGGGACGCAGGTTTGCCACTCGTAATGACGAGCGGCAACCTCAGCGAAGAGCCCATCGCCAGGGACAACGATGAGGCTTTGGAGAGGCTTGCAGGCATAGCTGATTACTTCCTCGTTCACAACAGGGATATCTATTCTCGTTATGACGACAGCGTGGCCATAGTGGAGAGGGAGCAAATTCAGCTTGTCCGGCGGGCCCGGAGCTATGCTCCGTTTCCCATAACCTTGCCTTTCAGCGTCAGGCAGGTGCTTGGATGTGGAGCCGAAATGAAGAACACCTTCTGCCTGACCAGGGATAATTATGCCTTTCTTTCGCAACACATCGGGGATATGGATAATGTAGAAACCCTTGATCATTTTGACTCTACTATCTCTCTATATAAGAGGCTTTTCCGCATTGAACCACAGATTATCGCCTATGACTTTCATCCGGAGTACCTTGCCACAAAGTATGCTCATGATCTCGGAGAATCGGGGATAAAGCTTGTGCCCGTACAGCATCACCATGCTCATATCGTGAGCTGTATGATTGATAATGGGCCTAATGCCCCTGTCATCGGGGTTGCACTGGATGGCACCGGTATGGGCACTGACGGGCACATCTGGGGAGGGGAATTCCTGTTGGCTGACTTCCGGAGCTTCACGAGGGCAGGTCAATTGCAGTACCTGCCGCTCCCGGGTGGAGATGCAGCCATAAAGAGACCATATCGCATTGCCGTTGGGTATATCGCCAAACTGTTGGGAGAGAAAGCCCTGGAAGGCTTGCCCTTTATGCAGCAGGTGACCGAAACAGAGGCGGACATAGTGAAACGCCAGGTAGAGAAAGGGCTGAACTCCCCCCTTACCTCCAGCATGGGGCGGTTGTTTGATGCCATGTCAGCTCTCACCGGAATAAGGGGGAAACGGGTTATGAAGGACAAGCGGCAGTGGAACTGGAAATGGCCGCTTACGGAAGCCAGGGGGAAAAGCTACAAAGTTATCCGTATCATATAATCCACGAGAACGGCGTAAGGACAGTGCAAGTGCATTCTTTGCTGGCAGAGATTATCGAGGACCTGAAGCGTGGGGTCTCACAGGGTACAATCCCCCTTAAATTCCACGAAACAGTAGCTCGGATGGTCAATGAGATGTGCTGTTTGATAGCTACTGAAACCGGCATCAACAGGGTTGCCCTGAGCGGTGGCGTATTCCAGAATCGGCTGTTGCTGAGGAGGTCGGTGGAAATACTTGAGCAGAACGGGTTTCAAATATTTACCCACAGCCAGGTGCCGTGCAATGACGGCGGTATCTCCCTCGGCCAGACCGTCATCGCCAATTTCGCTGAGTGAGGTTTAGCCTGATTCGAACCGTGATTCCGGCCTGCCTTTGCTGGACAGGATGTAGAGTGGAGTTTTATACCCCGCCGCGATTGGCGGGTCGCCAGAGGTGGGCGACGAAGCAATCTTCAAGCTGGGGTGTTGGGTAGGGGAGGCTTTAGCCTCCCCGGGAGGGCGAATAAATTCGCCGCTTTTATTTGGATCCCAAAGATTTCTCCCTTTGGTCGAAATGACACAATCCGAAGGAGGCTTATTAACGTCGGAAGGACATTTTTGAGGGCTATTCCACCACCTTTGCATACAGATAACAATCAAGGTATGTGCCGTTCACCACTATCCGTTTCCGGAGTACTCCCTCTTTTACATATCCGCAATTTATCGCTGCCTGTTCACTCGCCTTATTCTCGGTCGCCAGAATCAGTTCCATCCTGACCAGCCTCAGTTTCCTGAACGCATAGTCCTCTACCTGTCGCAATGCCTTGGATGCTATTCCCATCCCCCAGTATGCCTCGTCAACGAAGTATCCCACCTCGCCTATATGCGGAAAGTAAAAGTTGATTCTCACGCCTGTTCCACCGACTACGTTCCCGTCACATAGTATCGCGAAGTTGAACTCCGACCCTTCCTTTCTCCTCTGCTCACTCTGACGTAGGAATTGTTCTTCCTCCTCCGGGCTTTTCACATTCATCGGGAAATAGGTGAAATTGGGATTCGAGAGAATCTCCCAAAACCGTTTGGCATCCGACATTTTTTGCGGGCGTATTCCCACTTTCATAATTGATGCTCTTGCCTCGTGTTTCTCTTCCAAGCTTGCAGAATATACCACAAGCGAGGCGTATAAATCAAATGCCTGATAAGCCTTGACGAAGTCCGTGTGTTTCATGTATAATATAAATGACGCTGTAATAATCATCGCCACTGAAATGGACACTAAGAACTTATCCGTAAATAAAACTTGCCTTTCGGAAGGCGATTATAGCAGCAG
>JAGXOF010000081.1 GCA_023660035.1 Dehalococcoidia bacterium LH_S1 | reverse complement strand
GTCATTGCCTCCGGTTTGACGCTCAAGGAATTCTTTGTTATTCCCAATTTCGCACATTCAAATTCACTCACATATTGATTCTTTTGCCATTTTGCGCAAGATTTCACGCTTTAGCGGACTAATATCTTCTATGCCATAAGGATCGATGGAGAATTCAGCTATATGAAGACGAGGAGCGTTCCCGGTCAGGAGAAACCGTATCCACCACTGGCTAAAGTCACGAAGCACCAGCCTGTTTTTGAATTCGAAGATGTGGAGGGAACGATTGCTGGCTTCCGTTGTCCTCCTTATGTAGAGCGGATTAATGTGCCAAAATATCACCTCCATTTTTTGACGAAGAGCAAGGACGCTGGCGGGCATGTGCTTGATTTCGAGATACACGATGCCACAGTTTCCATCGACGACACTTCCAGGCTCCTTATGATACTGCCGTCAGAAGGCAGCGACTTCTATGAGCTCGATCTAGCTCAGGAAAGGGAAGGTGAGCTGGAGGAGGCGGAGAGATAGTCATCGCATTAACTATCCAGTGCTCTCAGGCATAAGAACGCTGTAAAGCCTTGTGCAGCTCTTCGGCACTATCGAACGTGAAATCAGGTTCTATAAAACTCCGCTCCAACTCGTGTTGATCGGTCACGTGGGAAAGGGTAAGTATGGTAATAAGGCCAGCGTTTCGTCCTCCCGCGATGTCGGTTTCCAGCCGGTCGCCGATCATGGCCGTTTCCTCCTTACTTGTCCCGAGCCTGGATATCGCAAGATCGAAGATAATGGATTCAGGCTTCCCGACTATTAGCGGCGACACGCCAGTAGCGGCTTCTAAAGCCGCTAAAATTGCGCCATTCCCGGGAGCAAGTCTGTCCTCAAGAGGTAAAGTTTTGTCAGGGTTACACCCAATAAACGTAGCGCCACGCTGGATTAGCAGGCTCGCGTCCAGGAGTTTTTGATAAGTAAGCTGCCGATCCAAGCCCACCACGACAAAGCGAACATCCTTGTTATCACTCTTTGCCAGACTAAAACTCTCCTTGTGCAGCGCGGAATACAAACCTTCCTCCCCAATGACGTAGATCTCCGATGCTGGTGTGGTTACCTCGTGCAGGTAGAGAGCAACGGCTTGAGCTGAGGTAAGTATTTTGCCCTCGTCTACTTCAATCCCTAAACCCCTGAGCTTTGCCACATATTGAGTCGGGGTGAGGGTTGAATTGTTGGTCAGAAGAAGGAAAGGGAGTTTCTTTCCATGAAGAGACGATATTAGGGCCCTGGCCCCGGGCATGGGCTCATTACCCGTGTAGAGGACCCCATCCAGGTCGATGAGAAAACCCTTTATTTGTTCGAGCGATTTAGCTTCTGGCATTTTTAACTCCTGCCGTCCTATTGTCCCACAGAATTAGCATCGTTTGCCACCTGTACATTGACGCCCACTCGGTAAAGCTGCCCGCCAGTTGACATTAACTATAAATGGGCACTCAGCTTGACCCTGCAAACATCATTATATATAATGATATATAATGACAGTTAGAGCGAGGCAAGAGGTGCTGGGTTTTCAACACAATATGCAGAAGTACCTCTTGTCTTGGTAAATTTTCCTCAGGGTTTAAGGACAGGGGAGCTTTTGGGCGGTTAGCTCAGCGGATAGAGCGCTTGCTTCACACGCAAGAGGTCACTGGTTCAAGTCCAGTACCGCCTAGTGTTTGTCTGAAGCATCTCGCATTATGTCCAATCGAGTGGCTTCATAAGTCACGGAGTTTGATCTCCTCCTTTTCTGGCGCTCATGGGGTAAACTATAGCTGAGTCTTGTGCTATTGCACCAACGACGTTTTTGCATTGACTTTAATCATCAGCTTTGATATACTTCCTTTTAATCTATTAAGCGAGGGTTAATAATGAGTAGACAAAAAAGTATGCGTAACGCTTTAGGTTTTGAGGATGTAGCACTGGTACCGGGTGATGTAACCGTAAATCCTGACCAGATCGAGATTGGTCTTGACATAGGTGAATTCCACCTGCCTGTGCCCATTCTGGCATCTGCCATGGATGCTGTAGTGGATGCCAACTTCGCTATAGCCATGAGCAAACTGGGTGGACTGGCTATCTTGAATCTTGAGGGTATACAAACCAAGTATGAAGACGCTGACGAGATATTGGCCCAGATAGCTTCTTCTTCCGACCGTGAAGTTACCCGCCTAATGCAGAAGGTCTACTCTCAACCCATCAAAGAGAACCTCGTCGGTGAACGTGTCGAGGCGATTAAGAAAGGCGGAGGAACCTGCGCCGTATCAGTTACTCCCGCTACGACCAAGAACTTATACCCGGTTGCGGAAGAGGCCGGCATGGATGTCCTGGTAGTGCAATCCACTGTCACCACGGCCAGGCATTTATCCAAGAGTTATCACGGGCTTGTATTCTCTGAACTTCAGGAACAGGTCTCTGTGCCTGTTATGGTTGGCAACTGTGTATCCTACAACGCTGCCAAGGAGTTGATGGAAACCGGGATAACAGCTCTTCTCGCTGGAGTAGGACCAGGAGCAGCCTGCACGACCAGGGAAGTACTCGGAGTTGGTGTTCCTCAGGTTACAGCGATCATCGATAGCGCTGCTGCTCGCGATGATTACTTTGAAGAGACAGGAAAATATGTGCCTATAATCGCCGATGGCGGGATCCGCTCAGGCGGGGACCTGTGCAAAGCCTTCGCCAGTGGTGCAGACGGGGTCATGCTGGGTTCAATACTGGTGCAAACCACTGAGGCCCCCGGAAGAGGCAATCATTGGGGAATGGCAGCGCCGCATGATGCATTGCCAAGAGGCGTGCGGGTTAAAGTCCCACAAAACTCCACCCTGGAACAAACTCTGTTTGGTCCTTCAACAGCTACTGATGGCACTCAGAACCTGGTAGGGGCATTGCGAACAGCGATGGGCGTATGTGGTGCACGTACTATAAGTGAAATGCATCAGACTGAAATGGTTATCGCTCCGTCGATAAAGAGCGAAGGCAAGCAACTACAGGGTATGCAGGGCGTTTAATTATATTACCTCCTCTTTCCCCTGAGCCAGTCTTTGCTTTTATCCTCCTCTCCGCAAATTCATTATCGCTCATTTGATAGGCGATTGCATCCAGGGATTCAAAACTTACCCCAGGACGCAGGTGATCTTCTGCTTTCGGTAGAGACCTCAGTTTCTCATATGGCGTTCTCACCTCCTCATAAGGATAGGTCTTCCTGACTTTGCCTTTTCTGTCCACCACAGCCACAGGGAAGAAGCAGGGCCGGTGGAAGTTAATATATACGTTGAGGAAGTCCCTGTTGAATTGATTTAGCCTTTCTGCGCTCTTTTGAGGAATATACGCATACCCCAGCTGCTTTCGCAGCACAGCTCCGTTCTTGGTCTCCACCAGGCCGTTATCGTTGCTGTGCCTGGGCCTGGACTTGGTGAAACGAATGAGAAGCTTGTCCAATAGTTCTGCCACAACCTTGTTTACAAATTCAGACCCGTTGTCGGAATGGAATCCCACTATAGTGAAAGGGAATTGATTCAGCATCTCCCCTAGAACCGGCACCAGGTAAGACTCCGATATCTTCCCCGTGGAGGCTACTATCTCCCACTGAGTGACCTCATCCACCGCATTGATATGGTAGACTCCCTTTTCTCCATCCCGGTCACCCTGATGCACGCTGTCGATGCGCATATAACCCGGCCTGCCCTGTGGATCCGGCTTTGCCCTCTCTCCAATCTTGGACACCGTGGGCTTTGTCTTAACATATTCCGTAGTCACATTCCTGTACCTGCGGCTTCTGCGCAGATTGTACAGATGAGAGATGGAAATCTGTGCGATGTTCCTGAATAGGCATATGCACTTGACTCCCGTTGGCACAAGGCGTAGAGTATGGACTTATGGAGGAATGCCTATGCATTTGACTCCTAAATCCATGTCCGGTTTATTCGTGGGGAGGTGGAAAA
>JAGXOF010000080.1 GCA_023660035.1 Dehalococcoidia bacterium LH_S1 | reverse complement strand
TCCTTTTGGAAATCGATATCTCCTCCAGGCCCATTTTGTATTGGAAGAGAGTGTATAATTATTAAGGACCGAAAAGGAGGCTACCATGCCAAAAATTTCTACCAATAAAACTGAGTTCACTGAAGAGGAAACTGACCCTACAATCAAGGAACCATTGGTCAAATTACTCGATAAGGACACAGCGGCTCTTGCTCTGATAGCTCCATATCTACCTGTTAAGGTTACACCAACGAAGTCGATGCCTGCCGAGATTGGTTTAGGTGAAGAATTTGGAATTCAAGAAGCTATAAGTCAAATTAAACAAGCAAACGCTAATAAGCTCTTCCTCCTTGTAAACTCATTTGGGGGAGGAGTTCGATCATCGTTTAACGTAGCACAAGCGATAAGAAAAAGTTTTAGTGATATCACTGTATTTATACCCCATGTAGCTATCAGTGGCGGCACCTTAATAGCGTTAACTGGGAATCGATTCGTCTTGGGGGTCATTAGCACTATGAGCCCCATAGATGTTCAAATAGAGCGATATGGCACAAGATGTTCCGTAAATGCGATGGTACGAAGTTTTAGTGTACTCAACGACTTATTTAAGGATACTTCTCCGGAGGATGCTCCTTATCCTTGGAAGGCAATGGCTGATAAGTTAGACCCCATTGAATTTCAGGAGTGGGTTGATGCCTCAAGTCTTATGGAACAATATGCTTTAACCATTCTAAGGCATGAATATAGCAGCTTCAAGGGGGAAGAAAGGACAATCGTGGATAAGCTTAGCGGACTGTACCCTACTCATGAATATGCAATCACCTTTGAAGAGGCAAAAGGGATCTTTGGGGAGAATTATGTTAAGAGTGGCGAGGAATATGCCGAAATATGGGATATTATGGGGACCTAGATGAGAAAATACACTGGCCAAGAGTCTAGTAATCACTTTATTAGATATATTTTGCCATCACAAAAGAAAGGAGAGAAGGAGCATGCGTCAGATGGATGAGGAAGCTCTGAATGAACAAGCGAAGAGGATAAAGGAAGTATTTTCAAAGCCATCTAGCTTGCAAGAGGCTCGCAGATTGTGGACCGAGGCACAGCCAAAAAGTATGAGAGACGCTTTAGAAAAATATCCTACATCGACTTTGAGAGAGGCGATAGAAGCGTGGAGTAAGTAATGTCGACATGTGTTACCAGAATGGCACCCTGAACTGAGCAGATTTGGAGAGAGGCCGTAGTTGCTTGATTCGATTCTAAGGAGATTACAGGGATGGTAAGCCCTTACCAAGCAAAGACAATTATAGATGGTATCCGAAACGAAATAGAAGCATCCAAGGATACTCGTATATGGGGCGAATACATCAATAGCCTGAGGCTGATTTCTCAAGTAGTGTTTACTAGGAGCTCTGGTTTTATCCTTGAGCTAATCCAAAATGCCGAGGACGCTGGTCGAGACTTAAATAGCACAGGTCTCTTCCAGATAAGAATTAACAAGCATAGGGTTATGGTGACGTACAACGGTAGTCCTTTCACAGAGGAAAATGTGAATGCCCTCTGTGGCATTAGCTCATCCAAGAAGCCTGAACAGGGAACAGTGGGATATCTGGGTATTGGATTCAAATCGGTTTTTAAAGTTACTGATTGTCCTGAGGTATACTCCGGCGGGTTTCAATTCAAATTCGATAGGAATTATGAAGAGTGGGATGACCCACGCTATATTCCGTGGCATGTTCTGCCAATCTGGGTTAACGAACCATCGGAGAGCATCGACCCTGATAAGACAACCTTCATCATCCCGTATAGGGAAGAATCCTATTATCCAGCCTTGCTTGAAGAGGTAAAGAATCTCAACACTCAACTATATCTGTTCCTTCGATGGCTGAAGAAGATAGAAGTAACCGATGAACTTTCCGGACAAACTTGGGAGCTAGAGAATGTTGGGGAGACCGAAAAAGGCATTACAACCTTGAATCAAGACGGCAAGCTACAAAGGTTTAAGTTTTTCCGCCGCAACTTGAAAAAGATACCAGAGTGGGTAAAGCAGGATAGACTTACACAAGAATATAGGGCTAACGTAACCCAGAGAGAAATAGTGGTAGCTTTTGCCCTAGATGACGAAGGCAATTTAGCTCCAGTTCAGGCAGGAGCAATGTATGGGGGTGTGTACTCCTTTTTGCCACTGGGAGAGGCAAAGAGCGGTGCAAAATTTCCAATACAAGCTGATTTCCTTGTCCAGCCTGGGCGTGGAGCGATTAACTATGAGGCAAGCTGGAATCAGTGGCTAGTTGAGCAGGTAGCTAGTCTATGTAGGGAAGCTATAGCGTATTTTAAGAACCACGAGAAGTGGAAATATCAATTTCGACCAGCGTTTGACTTCACTAAGCCCATGGGTTTTGAGTCCTATGACAAACTATTTGGGCCTAGGCTTATTGAACCTCTGGAAAAGTTCTTGGAAGAGGATGAGTGGGTGCCTACCGCGGATGGAGATCACGCAAAACCCAGCAAAGTGGTAAAAATCTCGGAGAAGGAAGATATTGCCCCAGTTATGGGTGATCAATCTGATTTAAAGCTGGTTGACCCTCAAGTTAAAGAATCTGAGTTAGCTCCATTTAAATTTAAGGAAATAGACCGGCAGGATTTGCTAAGCAACGAGGCTTTTCTGGAAGAAAAGAGCAAAGAGCCAGGCGCGGTAAACTGGTTTCGAAGCCTTTATTTATGGCTACGTGCCCATCCTCTTACAGTTTATAGCCGTAACCGCTATGCTTACCAAGAGACTTACACATACCAGAAGATAATACTGACAGCACATGGTAATCTCGTTGAAGGTAGAAATGCTTGACTGCCCCATTTTCAACTACCAGACCCACTATTAAGGGACTTAGCTGAAATATTGCAACAGTCGAAAGCTATACTACATCCCGCTATTTTAGCGGGGGCGAAGGATGAGGATGAGCGACAAGCCATCAGAGGATTCTTGCTTGGATTGACTGGTGTGCAGCTTTTGGATAGCAAAGCTATTTGTAAGGAAGCCCTGCTACCTAAAATACTAACCACAGCACCGAAACCATCCGCCAGTGACTTAGTGAAATACACGTCTTATTGTCAGCAGATTCTTGGCGAGGATATCCCCAGTGGCTCAGAGTTCTGGATGCTTACAGAGCAGGGAGACGTGAAGACAGCTAAGGAGACACTCTTGCCGAAAGAATTCCACCCAGAAGAAGATTGGGAAACTCTTCAACAATACGTAGCTGGCATTAGTTTCGTCAGTTCAGATTATCTAGCGGGTACTACTGATATTGACCAACCAAAGGAGTGGCGTCAATTCTTCAAGAGAGGCGGAGTAAAGGAGGCTCCGGACAACGGTGTCCAGGTATTTGCCGAGCACTATGCAATGGAAAAATTAGGAGCTACTTGCATAAGCATAATACCAGTGGACAAACTTAACTTTGGTTATGATCTGGAAGCAGAGGCCAAAACTGGTGAAATGATGCGAGTGGAAGTCAAAGGGCAAAGCCATGACCAAGATGTTGAATTGAAAGGAAACGAGTTAGACGCCGCAGGTACACACAAGGACTCTTTTTACTTATGCGTCGTCTCCTCCATACCCGAAAATCCTAAAATGTACATAGTCAAAAACCCTGCTGCGAAAGGCATAAAAGACAAAGTAACGATTCCGATAGACATTTGGAAAACATCTCTCTATCCCTAGCATCTGTTCACAGGCTGAAAGTTGATTCAGTAAGAGCTAAACTTTATAGTTAAGTGCATAATCCTCCATAGCAAAGGGAAGCCAGGAGAGGAATTTATCTACCCATGACTTGGCGAAGTTCAGCCTTTTGGATAGACAATCAAACGTATGTCTTACTATTTGCTTGAGATTATCCAGATGTTTTACAAAACTTACAGAAACCACCCTCTTTATGCTCTTCCAGATAAACTCTATTGGATTGAGATCTGGGGAATATG
>JAGXOF010000007.1 GCA_023660035.1 Dehalococcoidia bacterium LH_S1 | reverse complement strand
TCAATTTCTGTGAGGAAGCCGCTGGTAAGGAGAACGGTCGTCGTTTCTTCCCAATTATAGCTACCATATTTTTCTACGTATTCGGCGCCGCTTTGATCTCCCTTATCCCCGGATTTGAGGTTATTGGATGGGGCCATCAAGCACCGGCGGAAGGGGTTTCGGGAGGATTTGCAGGAACTTATCATGGGTTTATAGTAAACCTACCATTGTTCAAGAAGGCAAACACGGACATTAATTTCCCTCTTGCTTTAGCTCTCATTTCCTTCGTATTCGTGGAGGTCATTGGTATAAGGACATTCGGGATAGCTTACCTGAGCAGGTTTGTAGCTGTCGGTGGCTTCTTCAAAGGACTCAAGGAGTTGTTTAGAGGAAGGATCAAGCACGGAATATCAGAGGTATTCATGGGGATCATCGAGATGTTCGCGGGTATTATTGAGATTTTGAGCGAGTTTATACGCATCATCAGCTTGACCTTCCGTCTTTTTGGAAACATGACGGCTGGCATGATTTTGATCATGCTGATCTTATACCTAATTCCCTGGGTGATAGGCACGCCATTTTATGGACTGGAAGCACTCTTTGGATTCGTTCAGGCCCTGATCTTCGCGGGACTTACCCTGGTATTTGCCGTTGTAGCAATGACCCCGCGAGAAGGGTGATCCGATAGTCTTAACAAGTAAAGGAGGATAGATAATGGAAGTAGAAGCGGCGAAGATGCTCGGTGCCGGATTAGCCATCGGGTTGGGAGCCCTAGGTCCAGGATTGGGTGTCGGTATCCTGGGCCGTGGAGCGATGGAAGCCCTTGGGCGGAACCCCGAAGCCAGAGGCCCTATAATGACCAATATGATCCTCGCCATCGCTTTCGCTGAGGCCATAGCCATTTACGCCTTGATTGTCGCCATTATCCTTACAATGGTTGCATAAGGGGTGATGCAGCCATTGTAAATCTCGCAATGGAGTAGCTGAGGGAATGGTTATTGTGAATATCTTTCCCAGGCGATATAGTTTATTAAACTGGGAGGCTTATCTATGCTTGGTATTACTTGGAATGGGTTAATTGCTCAGATTGTGTGCTTCGGCCTCCTGCTGGTGCTTCTGTATGTATTTGCTTACAAGCCCATTTTGAGGATGCTTGATGAGCGCTCAAGGCGGATTAAAGAAGGGCAGGAGAGCGCCGAGCAGGCCAAGCAAAGAGAGGAACAAGCTGAGCAGGAGTTTCAAAACCGCCTGGAGCAAGCACGCAAGGAAGGGCAGTCCATTGTAGGCAAAGCAAATGAGGCAGCATCTCGTATGAGAGAAGAGGGCAGGCAACAAGCCAGGCAGGATGCCGATACCATGATTGAGAGAGCAAGGGCGGAAATTCAGAGAGAGCGAGACCAGGCCATTGACCAGCTGAGGAAGGAATTCGCGGATACGGCTGTTAAGGCTGCAGAGAGAGTAATCAATGAGTCTCTGGACAAAGAACGTCACAGCAAGATAATAGATGAGACTCTTGAAGAGAGTTCATCATTGAGGAAGAGATAGAGAGTTCTATGGCGGAAAACATAGCGGCCAAACGGCATGCACAGGCCGTTTTCCAGATAGCACTGGAGAACGACCAGCTCGAAAGATGGCGGTCTGACCTGAGCCTTATCGCTTCGGCGTTTAGTCAGGGGGAACTCATAGCGATTCTGGAGGATCCCAGAATCGGATTTAAGGATAAATCCTCGCTTGTCAAGAGGTGTCTGCCGGATATAAGTGATCTGGCCCTTAACCTGGCAAATCTGCTGGTGGTCAGGCGCAGAGTCAGAATTGCACCTAAGGTCGCCGAGGAATATAATCGACTCGTTGATGATCATGAAGGGTGGGAACACGCGGAAGTAACAACAGCCGTACCTGTAGATGAAAGCATAGAGAAGAAGTTAACTGAACAGCTTTCCGAGTTGACTGAGAGCAAGGTGGCACTTTCCACCAAGGTTGATCCGCAAATCATCGGTGGTTTCGTGGCTCGCATAGAGGATCAGCTGATCGATGGGAGCCTCCGCAGCAAGCTTGAGTCTTTGAGGCAGACTTTGAGAGAGGGTGGATAACCCGGCTAAGAAATAAGGAGGTGAACGGATGGCTAATACGCAAGATATTGCCTCCATTGTCAAGGAGCAAATAGAGAATTTCGGCACTACAGTTACCGCAGTTAATGTGGGCTCTGTCGTCCAGATCAGCGACGGCATCGCCCTCATTCATGGGCTTTCCGGTGCCAAGTATAACGAACTCCTCGAGTTCCCCAACGGGGTAGAAGGATTGGCCCTCAACCTGGAAGAGGATAATGTAGGTGCCGCTATTTTAGGTGAGTTTATCGATATTAAGGAAGGCGATGAGGTTCGCTCAACAGGGCGCATCGCAGAGGTGCCGGTAGGTGATGAGCTTATAGGCAGGGTTGTGGATCCAATAGGACAGCCACTGGATGGCAAAGGGCCAATCAATGCTCAGAAAACCCGCCCTCTGGAAAGAGTTGCCCCAAATGTTGTGCTTAGAAAATCGGTTGATACGCCGATTCAGACAGGCATTAAGACTATCGACAGTATGGTGCCCATCGGCCGTGGTCAGCGTGAGCTCATCATCAGCGACCGCTCGATAGGGAAAACAGCTATCGCTTTGGACACCATAATTAATCAAAAGGGAGGAGACTTAGCTTGCATCTATGTGGCCATCGGCCAAAGGGAATCCAGAGTAGCTCAAGTTGCAGCTACTTTGGAATACTATGGGGCCATGGAACACACGATAATCGTCTCCGCCAGCGCTGCTGATCCTGCACCATTACAGTACCTTGCTCCCTATGCAGGATGTGCGATGGGCGAGGAGTTTATGGAGCAGGGCCGCGGTGCACTGGTAATATATGATGACCTCACCAAGCATGCATGGTCTTATCGCCAGATATCACTTCTCCTGCGCCGGCCACCTGGGCGTGAGGCGTACCCGGGCGATATATTCTACCTGCACAGCCGGCTACTGGAAAGAGCGGCAAAGTATAACGATGAAAATGGTGGCGGGTCTCTAACTGCCCTGCCAATCATCGAAACACAAGCCGGCGATATTTCGGCCTATATCCCGACAAACGTCATTTCTATCACCGATGGGCAGATTTATCTTGAGGGAGACCTTTTCAATGCAGGAACCCGACCAGCTATGAATGCCGGCTTATCCGTCTCTCGCGTAGGGGGCGAAGCTCAAACCAAGGCCATGAAAAAAGTGGCAGGGAGCCTCAGGCTTGACCTTGCACAGGCCAGGGAGCTTCAGTCCTTTGCCCAGTTCGGCACCGCTGATCTGGACAAGACCACCAGAGCCCAGCTGGAGAGGGGACAAAAGATAACGGAGGTGCTTAAACAGCCACAATATGCCCCCATGTCCCTGGAAAAGCAGGTTATGATCCTCTACGCTGTAACGAACGGGTACCTGGATGATGTTGGTACCAACAGGGTTAAAGCTTTCGAAGATGGTTTCCTGAGATTCATGGAAACAAGCCATCCTGAGATTGGGCAAAGTATCGCTTCAGAGGGGACGCTTTCAGATGAAACGGATGAAGGACTCAAAAAGGCTATCGACGAGTTCAAACAGAGTGGATCATATTAGGTAACGACTGAGGAAGAATTATGGCCAGTACTCAGAAAATAAGGCAGCGTATTCGCAGCATACAGAACACCGTGAAGATAACCAAGGTGATGGAGATGATCGCCGCCTCTCGGATGAGGCGGGCTCAGGAACGTGCACTTATGGCCAGGCCCTATGCGGAGAAAATGCAGGCAGTGCTTGCGAATCTCGCAGCTCAGCTACAGGCCGGTGATGGCCTTCATCCGCTCCTCTCCAAGAGGCCAGTGAATAAGATCGCCATAATCCATATCACCTCTGACAGGGGACTGTGTGGAGGATTGAATATAAATGTCAACCATTTGAGTGGCAATTTCATTCTCAGTCAGGATGTAGAGGTAGGCATAATCGCCGTGGGCAAGAAGGGCCGAGACTTCATGTCCAGGGCAGAGAGGGGGATCATAGCGGAGTTCCTTGGTCTAGGCGACAAGCCATCAATAGAGGATGTGCGGGCGATAGCCCGGTTGGTTATAGATGACTATACTAATGGATCAATTGACCACGTAAAGGTCGTCTACCCTAAGTTCGTTTCCACAACAATGCAGGAGCCCACAATGGAGGAACTCCTGCCGGTAACGCCAAATCCTGACCTTTCAGGGAATGTTCAATATATCTATGAGCCTACTGCAGGGGATGTACTAGATCAACTGCTCCCCCGGTACGTAGAAATGGGTATATATCATGCCCTGCTGGAAACAATAGCCAGCGAACAGTCCGCTCGAATGGTGGCTATGCGGAACGCTACCGACAATGCAAATGAGATGATAGAGGATCTAACGCTTGAGTACAATAAGGCTCGGCAGAATATGATAACCACAGAGCTTTTGGAAATCACAGGAGGGGTGTCAGCACTTAAATAGTTTCAAACATCAAACAAAACCAGTATAATACGGGGATGGAGGCACAAAATGTATGAAAGATTGCTTGTCCCCTTAGATGGATCGGAACTGGCTGAAGGAGCTCTCCCCTTCGTTGAGGAACTAGCGAGAAGGTTTAAGAGCGAGATTATCCTGCTCACCGCAACGGAAGCAAACGATTATATGGAACGGCCACTGAGAGCATACCTGGAGAAAAGAGGCGAGGAATTCCAATCCTTAGGACTCAAAGCAAGCCCACTCGTTGTAAAAGGCAATGCCGGGGACGAGATATTGGAATTCTCCGAACAGAACGATGTTAGCCTCATCGCGATCTCCACACACGGACGCAGCGGTATCAGTAGCCGCTGGCCGCTGGGCAGCATTGCCAGTAAGCTAGTGGAAGGCTCATCTATCCCTATTTTGCTCGTGAAGCCAGAGGAATTGGAAACGATGTACTCTGAAAGGCGGATGAAGAAGATACTGGTGCCTCTGGATGGCTCAAGCCTCGCCGAGATCGTGCTTTCCCAGGTTGAAGAGTTAGCCAAGATGATGGGAAGTGAGGTTACCCTGATAAGGGTTGTAGAACCTATAGCACCTATGGCCAGACCTTTTGTCGGAAGTATGGAAGAGGATATCAGGTCTGAAGCAGGAAAGAGAGCCACAGACTATTTAAATGAAAAGGAAAAAGAACTGCGGGATAAGGGCGTTGCGGTAAAGTCAGAAGTATTATACGGCGAGGCAGCGGAAACAGTGCTCAAATACTCCGAGGATAACTCTATGAGCCTGATAGCACAGGCCACTCACGGCTATGGCGGCATCAGTAAATGGCTCTTCGGCATGATTACTTCAAAGATCGTTGAGGGCTCTCCGCGACCTGTTTTGCTTGTCCGACCAAAGGCAGAAGATCAATAAATTATTTGCTTACGACAGCGGTAGCAGGATAAACGGGGAAATCACCCCTGAGTTACGATCTGCAAACTAAACGAGGTGAAACCAATGGGAAAAGGAAGAGTGGCACAGATAATGGGAACAGTGGTGGATGTGGAATTCTCTCCAGAGGGGTTACCAGCGCTTTTCAATGGGATAGAGATCCCGATGGATGATCAGAAGCTCGTATTGGAAGCCCAGCAGCATATAGGCAATAACTGGGTACGCTGCGTGGCCCTTTCCCCAACCGATGGCCTACAAAGGGGAATGGAAGCAAACGATCTTGGCACATCGATCGCTGTCCCAGTGGGTGAGAAAACACTGGGCCGCCTCTTCAACGTTGAGGGAGAAGTGATAGATAACCTGGGGCCTGTGGAAGCAGAGGAAAAATGGCCGATTCACCGCCCACCCCCCTCCCTCCAGGAACAGTCCACCTCCACTGAAATGCTGGAGACCGGACTCAAGGTACTCGACTTGATGACCCCATTTACCAGGGGAGGGAAAATAGGTGCCTATGGGGGAGCAGGGGTTGGTAAGACCGTTATCATCATGGAGCTAATCAGGAACATCGCCACCGAGCACGGCGGGTACTCCGTCTTCGCAGGGGTAGGCGAAAGGTCCCGCGAGGGCAACGACCTCTGGAATGAGATGAAGGAATCTGGCGTGTTGAGCAAGACGATGATGGTGTTCGGACAGATGAACGAGCCACCCGGAGTTCGGTTCCGCATCGCACTTACCGGACTTACAATGGCAGAATACTTCCGCGACCAGGGACAGGATGTACTCATGTTCATAGATAATATCTACCGCTACATCCTGGCAGGGATGGAGGTATCAGCGCTGTTAGGACGTATGCCATCAGCGGTGGGATACCAGCCAACCCTATCCACTGATATGGGTGACCTCGAAGAGCGCATTACATCGACGGACAAGGGCTCTATTACCTCCTTCCAGGCCATATACGTGCCAGCGGATGACTATACTGATCCAGGCATCGTCACAACGTTCGGTCACCTTGACGCCGTGATCTCGCTGGACCGTTCTATCTCCGAACAGGGTTTGTATCCGGCCGTTGATCCGCTGTCATCCAGCTCCCGTATACTCGATCCCCAGATAGTAGGGCAAGACCATTACGAGACAGCGCAGGGCATTAAGCGCGTGCTTCAGAGATATAAGGAACTTCAGGATATTATCGCCATCCTCGGATTCGAGGAACTATCCGATGAAGATAAGATAACAGTATCCAGGGCACGAAGAATACAAAGATTCCTCTCACAGCCGATGTTCGTTGCCGAGACCTTTACGGGCAGAGGGGGAAAGTATGTCCCGGTAAATGAAACAGTTCGGGGATTCAAAGAGATATTGGAGGGCAAACACGATGAGTTGCCCGAACAGGCGTTCTACATGGTTGGATCAATCGATGAGGCAGTGGAGAAAGCAAAGACATTATAACATCATTACAACGAGCCAAAGAATATGAAATTAAATTTCGATATCGTCACTGCAGAACGGATTGTCTATTCAGATGAGGTGGATGTCGTGGTCGCCCCGGGAATGGAAGGACAGTTAGCCATTCTCCCCAATCATGCACCTCTCATGACCATGCTTCAGCCCGGCGAGCTAATGGTGCGCAAAGACGGGGAGGAAAGTTTCATGTTCGTGAGCGGGGGATTCCTGGAAATGATGCCCAACAAGGTAACGATTCTGGCAGATACTGCTGAACGGGCCGATGAGATCGATGCTGCCAGAGCAGAAGATGCTATGAAACGCGCTGAGCAGCGGTTGCAATCCAGACCTGCCGATCTGGACTCCACTCGCGCTGAGGTAGCCCTCCGGCGCTCCATGACCCGCCTTAAAGTGGCTGAGAGGAGAAGAAGAAGGGCCCAAACTGGTTAGTTTGTTGTCGTTTATCGAGTTCCTTGAGTTTATCACTCACGCAAGCGAGTTACTCTTATATAAGTGGGGTGAATGATGAGCGTCGGGATAGTTTATGATCCAATATACCTTCAGCATGACACCGGAAGCCACCCAGAGAACAAGCAAAGGCTGGTAGCGATCATGGACCTCCTGGAGAAATCAGGTCTTTCAGAGCAGCTAACCAGCATTCCCCCAAGGATGGCTACAGCGGAGGAGCTTTTGACCATCCATTCTCAGGAACATATAAACAGAGTAGAGTCATACTCAGAAACTGGCGGGTGGCTAGATGGCGATACTATGGCATCCTCTGGATCCTATGAGGCAGCGCTCTATGCCGCAGGGGGACTGATAAAAGCGGTAGAAGCAGTACTACACGGAGAGATAAACTCAGCATTTGCTCTGGTAAGACCTCCCGGACACCACGCAACGCATCATAGAGGGACGGGATTTTGCCTTTTCAATAACATCGCCATCGCTGCCAAATACGCCCAACAGCAAGGCATTGAGCGGATTCTTATCGCTGACTTCGATATACACCACGGGAATGGTACCCAGGAATCCTTTTACAATGACCCAAGTCTGCTTTATTTCTCAACTCACCAATATCCCTTCTACCCGGGCACAGGTGCAGTCGACGAAACCGGAGGCGGTGACGGAAAGGGCACTACAGTAAACGTCCCGCTCCCCGCTGGCTGCGGCGACGAGGTCTATCAACAGATATACCAGGAGATACTGCCTGAGGCTGCCCGTCGTTTCCGGCCCCAAATAATCCTCGTCTCAGCTGGCTATGACCCATACTGGGGTGATCCGATCGGGATGATGGACCTGAGTGTCACTGGTTTCGCCACCATCACCAGAGCGATAAAAGAGATTGCCGACGAGCTTTGCGAGGGGAAGCTCGTATTTACCCTGGAAGGGGGATACAACCTTCAAGCGCTTTCTTATGGCGTTAAGGCTGCCTTTGACACGCTTCTGGGAAACCCCGAAATTGAAGATCCCTTAGAAAAATCCAGATATTCAAAGGAACCCGCTTCGGCACAGGAAATTATGGAAAGAGTCAAGAGAGTGCATCAGTTGTAGTCTCTCAGATCCCTTAGTGCCGCGGGAAGTATCACCATTAACCTGCGATGCTGGTAAATTACCAGTATAGGAAATAGGGAATGGTGTGTTAATATGAGTAATGGAAACTTTATCTGACAGAAGGATTTTTCAAATGAGAGCGATTTTGAGCGTTTCAGACAAAACAGGCATCAGTGATTTTGCCAGAGGGCTTGCAGATTTGGGAGTTGAATTGTTCAGCACAGGGGGCACGAAGAAGGCTCTGGTAGAAGCAGGGATAACGGTGCGCGCAATCAGCGACCTGACTGGTTTCCCCGAGATTCTCGGCGGGCGCGTTAAGACGCTTCACCCGATGGTCCACGGTGGAATCCTCGCACGACGCCAGCTTCCAAGTGATATGGATGAACTGGACAGGAACCAGATAGGCCTTATCGACATGGTAGTGGTCAATCTCTACCCCTTTGTGGAAACCGTGGCTAAGCCCGATGTCACACTGGACGATGCCCTGGAGAATATCGATATCGGGGGGCCGACAATGGTCCGGGCAGCGGCCAAGAATTTCCCCAATGTACTGATAATTGTGGACCCGGGTGATTACGAGTCAATGCTGGAAAAACTTCGGTCAGGAGAGGCCAGCCAGGATGAGCGGAAGAGATTGGCCCAGAAGGCATTCCAGCATGTGGCTATGTATGACACCGCTATTGCCCAGTACCTGCGCCAGGGAGAGACCGACTTCCCCGAGGACATGACCATTGCTTTGAAGAAGCAACTCAGCCTCCGTTACGGCGAGAACCCCCATCAGGCAGCGACATTCTACAGAGAAGAACGATCAGGTGCTACCAGTCAAAACAAAATCGCCGGTGCGAAGCAGCTTTGGGGAAAGGAACTCTCATTTAACAATATACTGGACGCCGACTCCGCCTGGAGGGCAGCGACCGAGTTCGACGATGCTACCGTTGCCATTATAAAACACACCAACCCGTGCGGTCTCGCTTCCCACTCAGATCTTGCTGAGGCATACCGCCGAGCGCTGTCCGGCGACCCTGTATCAGCCTTCGGAGGAATTGTGGCTGTAAACAGGCTAGTGGACTCCCCCATGGCCGAGGAAATCCTCAAGACGTTTTATGAAATCGTTATCGCCCCCGGATACGAGGATGATGCTCTGAAGGCGCTCAAGGGGAAAAAGGACTTGCGGATACTGGATATGGGCCCGCTCAATGCAGCCGACGAGGTTACTCCACTCGATTTCCGGCGCGTCGGAGGTGGATTCCTAGTTCAGACACCAGACACTTCCAAAGAGGACCCAAAGACCTGGAAAGTTGTCACCAAGCGTGAGCCTACTCAAGAGGAAATGGAATCCCTGACTTTCGCATGGAAAGCAGCCAGACACGTGAAATCCAACGCCATCGTCCTGGCCAAAGGGACCACTCTGTTGGGGATGGGAGCAGGACAGCCAAGCCGTGTGGACAGCGTTGAGATCTCCGTGAAGAAAGCCGAAGATGAGGTCAATGGAAGCGTACTGGCCTCCGATGCCATGTTCCCCTTCCCCGATGGCATTGAGGCAGCAGCCAAGGCAGGAGCTACCGCCGTAATACAGCCCGGTGGTTCAATAAGGGACGATCAGGTAATCGAGGCAGCAAATAACTACAATCTGGCCATGGTCTTCACAGGCACCAGACACTTTAAACACTAGAATTTGCTCGTAACCCAACAAGTGCTTTATACTAAGAAAAGGGTTTTAAATGTTGATACAAACTACCCTTTACTTACACGGCAACAATGATGAGGGGATG
The DNA here is from genome assembly GCA_023660035.1 of Dehalococcoidia bacterium LH_S1. Classification (GTDB taxonomy): domain Bacteria; phylum Chloroflexota; class Dehalococcoidia; order SZUA-161; family SpSt-899; genus JAGXOF01. Next base: position 12,550 of record JAGXOF010000007.1, on the reverse strand, counting down.
AAAGATTGAACATAAAGGTCGTAGCTGGAGATATAACAGAGCTTGGCGTTGACGCTATTATCGTCAACCTTTTTGAAGGGGTGAAGTCCCCTGGCGGTGCCACAGGAGCAGTGGATAAAGCCCTTGATGGAGCTATCTCCCAACTGATCAACAAGGGCGAAATCAAGGGCAAGCTGAACGAGATCACACAGATCCATACACTGGGCAAGATAAGTCCCGGCACCGTTGTGGTAGCAGGCCTGGGTAAGCAGGGAAATTTTGACCTCAACAAAGTGAGGGGTATCACAGCCGCAGCATGCAGAACGCTGCGCAAGTCAGAGGCACGGCGGATAGCCACGATTCTTCATGGTGCTGGAGCGGGGAGCATTAGCCCCGAAAACTCAGCACAAGCAATCGCCGAAGGCGCCTTTCTAGGGCTCTACAGCTTCCGTCAGCACATTACCAAAACCAGCGACTACGGGGAGATAGACGAACTATCCATAGTAGAGCGTGACGAAAGCAAAATCCCTGCCCTTAAAGCAAGCGTTACAAAGGGCAGGATCATGTCTGAATCAGCCATTCTCGCCCGGGACATGGTTAACCAGCCCGCCAATTTCATGACACCTACCCACATGGCGGAAAAGGCCAAGGAAGTTGCTGAAACGTGGGGGCTGGGGTTTGAGGTTCTGGAAAAGGAGGGTATGGCAAAGCTGGGGATGGGCGCATTGCTCGGTGTAGCCCAGGGAAGCTCGCAGCCGCCAAAATTCATCATCTTGAGCTATCGCGGAGATGAGAGTTCTGATAAAACCATAGGCCTTGTCGGCAAAGGGATCACATTCGACTCCGGGGGCATATCCATCAAGCCATCAGAGAAGATGGACGAGATGAAAGGGGATATGGGCGGCGGCGCTTCTGTCATTGCCGCTATGCGAGCGCTTGGCGAGATGAAACCAAAGGTTAACGTCACTGGATTGATTCCCGCTACAGAGAACCTCCCCAGCGGTAACGCTCTGAAACCAGGAGACATTCTCAAGGCTTTAAACGGGAAGACCATCGAAGTTGCAAACACCGATGCGGAGGGTCGGCTAATACTGGCCGATGCCTTAAGCTATGCAAACAGGATAAAGCTTTCACCTGTTGTAGATATCGCCACGCTAACGGGTGCATGTGTGGTAGCCCTGGGCGACGTCTGTAGTGGCGTCTTCAGCAATGATCAGGATGTCTCTGCAAGGGTTTTGCGTGCGGGAGACGAAGCGGGAGAGAGAATGTGGCAAATGCCAATGTATGAAGAATATGACGATCTGGACAAGAGCGAGATCGCTGACATAAAAAACACGGGTGACAAAAGCAGAAGCGGCGGAGCTATTGCGGCAGCAAAGCTCCTGGCTGAGTTCGCAGGGGATACCCCCTGGGTTCACCTGGACATTGCGGGAACATTCCTATCTAACAAAGAGCAAGGATATTTACCAAAGGGAGCTACTGGTATCCCTGTCAGGACCCTGGTGAACTTCGTACTATCGGCTGCCACTGAAAGCTGAATAATTAACGCGGGGGAGTTTGTCAAGATGAGCGATTTGATGGCTAGAGAATGGGCAGAGTGGCTTGAGCGTGAGAAATCAAACATCGAGACACTGGAAAACAAGTTGGAGAACCTGTCCTCTAATCATGAGGGCCCTAACGGGTTTCGATACCAGGAATTCTGGGCCGAAGCCAATGAGATCGAGGAATTATTTAACCTCCTAACTCCTCTGCCACCGCAAGATAAAGAACGTCTTTGGGACCATTATGTCCGTATCTGTGAGGATACCAAGAAAAAGCAAGCCAAACAGCTGGAAGCCCGCAAGGCTCAATCAACCCAAAAGCGAAAGATTATAGAGCAGAAGATCGCAGAAGCCACTTCCTGTGCTGAGTCTGCTCCCGATGACATTCAAACACTATCCCAGGCACAATCATACCTAAAGGAAGCGCTAGCTTTGCTCAAAGGCACCCCAGATAACCAAACCTCTGAGGATGAAGCCTCGTCTCCCCACACGTGGGCGCTCATGAGGAGAGACCGGCAAAAATGTTGGGATAAATGGAAAGAAATAAATGATACGATACATGCTCGGAGGCAAGCGATATGGGATAAGAACTACGAGCAAATAGAAAAGGAGGCGAAAGCAGCCCTCGAAGAGGCCAACGGGCACAATCCCTATGAAGCCCTGGAAATGGTAAAAGCAGCCCAAAGTCGCTTAAAGGAAACATCACTCAGCAAGACTCAGCGGGATGAAATGAAGGACATCCTCAGCCAAGCCTGGGATACAGCTATCGCAAGGGTTAACGAGATCCGTGAGAAAAGGCGCAAGAAGCAGGAAGAGTGGCTTAATCAGAAACAGAACGAGGTTCAGAATCTCACAGACCAGTTTCGTGAAAGTGAGGAATCACATTCAAAACTTCAAGGTGAGGTAGAGAAACTCAGAGAAGCAATACACGGATCAAGATCGAAGGAATATGGCGATAAGCTACGGTCCCAGATAGCTGAAAAACGCCGCAAAATCAGGGATATCGAAAGAGGCAACAGGCAGCTGGAGGAAAAGATAGAGGAAGCAAAGAGCAAGTTAGGCCAGCAAACAGATGATCAGCATAATCAGGATTCAGTTACTGACCAATGAGCACTGACATATGAAGCAGTTTTTCGTTTTCAGGTCTTGTTTGTAAATTGAGACCCCTCTCTCCGGCCACCCATGTAAGGGGTCTAAGAAACTTCTTCCCCAACCGCTATTTTGAAAAGTAATGTGAATTCCCTCTTGCTAGAGTCGAGGGGTTCCTGAAAGGGAAATCGGAAATTGAAAGACTAGAAGGGAGTGAAAAGGGGTTTAAAAAGGAGGAACTTCCTCCCCAAACAAAGGTCCTCCTGTTACAACACGCTTGCTAGCTCCTTGCCAAGGGAGATTACATAAAGGTATAATCCCCTACGTATTTCGGTTAAAGAATTATGCCAAAGAGAACTTATCAACCAAAGAGAATCCGGCGACAGCGAAGACATGGCTTTCTAAACAGAATGAGCACACGGAGTGGGCGCGCTGTGCTAAGCCGCAGGCGGCTTAAGGGCCGACGTCGACTAACCGTATAGCTCGTTTGTCGGGATGAGACGGGAGGAACGGCTTACCAAGAACTCGCAATTCGCTGCGGTCTTTCAGTATGGGAAGTCCTGGGCAAATGGCTTGGTGGTTATCAGAGCGATGCCCAATGGCCTGAGTTTTAGCCGCTTTGGATTTGTTATCAGTAAGAGAACGCATAAGAAGGCAGTCGTTCGCAACAGGATAAAACGCCGTATGAGGGAAGCAATAAGGCTCAATTCTATAGAGGGTGGGGGGGATGTTGTTTTTATTGCTCGTAAAGGCACCATAGAGGCAGAGTATAGTGAAATCGAAGGAGCAATGTTAGAACTTTTGAAGCGTGCCAAATTAATGAGGAGGAACAGTTGAAAGAGATAGTCTTGAACTTCATCGACTTCTACCGAACAGCTATCTCGCCCTTGACATCCCCATCTTGTCGCTACATCCCTACTTGCTCACAATACGGCCTTGAAGCCATTAGTAAATACGGGGTGCTAAAGGGTGGCTGGATGACATCAAAACGGATTTCCCGCTGTCATCCCTTCGCCAAGGGTGGTGTGGACCCAGTACCATGAAATTTCTATTCTCTTTATCTCGAACAAAAAAACAGATGATAAATTGGCGGTATTTGGCAGTTGGACTGATACTTATCATTCTTCTCTGCGGAACCTCTCTTACTGGCTGTGTCGGTGACAGGTTTGCAGCCAAAAGCTGGTCAGGTCCTATAGTAGTTAACAATACTCTGTTCGTATGCTCAAAACAGGGAAAACTTGTAGCTATGGATCCAGACACACGCAACCAGATCTGGTCCTTCAGTCCAGAAGATGGCAGCGGAGGTGGTAGCAGCCTTTTCGGGTTCGGATGTCAGGGATCTAGCTCTTCAGCACTGACCATTTACGGAACCCCCAAAGTATTCAATGGCCTCATATACCTCGGGGCATATAGCGGTAAAATATACGCTCTCGACGCCGCAAATCGCCAAAATCCGTGGACCTACTCTGTTGATGGAAACATCATCGGTAGCCTTGCAATTAGTGAAGACAGCGGTACTATGGTCGTTGGCTCATCCAACGGTAAACTCTATGCCCTGGATGCGGAGAAAGGCGCCTTACTATGGAATGAACCACTGGAGATAGAGGGAGAAATATGGTCTACTCCAGTAATAGTCAATGGCACGGCCTATTTTGGTAGCCTCAACCACAAGCTGTATGCTGTTGACCTGGAAACAAAAACCATCAAGTGGGAGAAGGAATTCAAGGGGGCCATTGCATCTACTCCCCTTATAAAGGGGGGAATGGTATACACAGGGACCTTTGGAAGCAACTTCTATGCCCTTGATGCAGCCACTGGCGACATTAAGTGGCAATTCTCAGAAGCCAGCAATTGGTTCTGGACCAAACCAACTTTTCATGAGGGAATAATCTATGCCGGTTCTCTCGACCATGGTATATATGCCCTTGACGCATCCACCGGTCAGAAGAAGTGGGTTCAGCAAACTGACGGAGCGATTAGAGCAGCAATCGTAGTCATTGAAGACACCGTTATCGTGGCCTCAGAAGATGGTAAAGTGTACGGCCTTAACGTAGAAAGTGGCAGGGAGAAATGGGCTCCACGCGACCTTGAAGCATCTATCTTAGCTCATCCTTGGGTCGAGGATAGCACGATCTACTTCTTCAATCAGGACGGAACACTGTACGCCTTAGACGCAAAAGATGGTCATCAGCTATGGGAGAAAGCATTTGAGTAAGCGGGGCATACCTTGATTGAACTCTGGAATACAATACTCCTCGAGCCTATAATAAATGGCCTTATGATCCTGTCCCACGTTTTCTGGGACAATTTTGGTCTGGCTATTATATTTCTTACGATCATCGTTAACTTCATCATCCTCCCCCTGACCTTGAAGCAAACACGGTCTACTGTAGCAATGCAGCAAATACAGCCCAAGATGCAAGAGCTGCAAAAGAAATACGGCAAGGATAAACAAAAACTTCAACAGGAGACAATGAAACTATATAAAGAGGCGGGTATGAACCCGATGGGATGCCTCTTTCCCATGCTGATCCAGTTTCCCATATGGATAGCCCTCTACCAGGCAGTAATACAGGCATTGTCCAAGACGCCAGAGGCCCTCTTGGGATTGTCTCAGCATCTTTACTCCTGGTCATTTATTCAAGAAGCTATCCCACCGGAAAATCACTTCCTATGGATGGATCTGGGCTCAGCCAATTTCCCGCTGGCGATCCTGGTGATGGCTACAATGTGGATTTCACAAAAGATGACCACATCGAGCTCTTCCAGCGCAACGGACCCCAAACAACAACAGATGCAGAGCACAATGCAATGGCTCATGCCTATAATGATTGGTTTTATCTTTATATATTTGCCAAGTGGCTTGGCACTCTACATCGTCGTTATGAACATTTTCCGCATGATCGTACAATACTTTGTTATGGGGGACTGGGGAGGTCTGGCCAGCTTTCTGCCATCTAGGGCCACCGCTGGTAACGCCAGTCAAGCGTCAAGAGAGACGGGAACTCAAAAGCAAGATTCGAAGGTCATAGAAGGATCACTCCAAGACAAACCAACCAAGGAAACAAAATCCAAGAAGAAAAAATAACCGTTCGTCATGTCATTCCGAACTTGTTTCGAAATCTCCAAGTGCAGAGATGCTGAAATGAATTCAGCATGACATGGGAAATAAACGGTTACCAGAAATAATAAACCAGATGGAGGTTCTGAGAATGGGAGGTCTCGAGGTAAGCGGAAAAACTGTGGAAGAAGCGATTGAATCTGCCCTCAGTGAGTTAGGACTCAGCCGTGCTGAAGTAGATGTAGAGGTGCTGCAGGAAGGGAGAAGGGGCTTGTTGGGATTCGGAGGAAAGGAAGCAAGGGTAAGACTAACGCCTTTATCAAATTCCCCTCCAGATGACCATGACGACAATGACTCAGCGGAAGGGTCTGTGGACCTTACTGCCAGAGCCAAAGAGGTGGTGGAAAAGCTTCTATCCCTGATGGAGATAGAAGCGACAGTTCAAGCAACGGAACCCGACGATAATCCTGCTATAAATATCGACATAAGCAATGGAGATCTGGGTATTCTTATAGGGCGCCGGGGACAATCCATCTCCGCCCTTCAACATATAATGAACTCCATCCTGAGTCGAGAACTCGCTAGCAAAGTCAGGGTTTCCATTGATGTCGCAGGTTACAAAAAGAGGCGAAGCGAGGAATTGAAAAACCTCGCTTCCAATGCAGCCGAACTGGTAAAATCATCAGGGCGATCTACCACCCTAGAGCCCATGCCAGCTGTGGAGCGACGGGTAGTTCACCTGGCACTCGCGGATGACCCGGAGGTCGCCACAAAAAGCATGGGATTCGGCGACAGGCGCAAGCTTGTTATTCATCCACAGAAATAGTCCTTGGCGCGTATTTTAATCCGTATTTGGCCTGTCAAGGATAAATCAACAAGTGCCCAATAGATATAAAGAGGGAGTTAAATGTTTCGGCCAATAACCGGCAAACCAAATTTCCCCGACCTTGAGGAGAGGGTCCTCGCTTTTTGGAATGAAGAGCGGGTTTTCCGGAAAAGCGTGGAACAACGTTCGAATGGGCCTTCCTTCATGCTTTATGAAGGACCACCGACAGTAAATGCTGACCCCGGAATACATCACGTGCTTTCACGTGTGTTTAAGGATATCTTCCCTCGCTACAAGTCGATGAAGGGCTTTCACGCTCCCCGAAAAGCCGGATGGGATACCCATGGGCTACCGGTAGAGCTTGAAGTTGAAGAGGAGCTTGGCTTCTCCTCAAAAAAGGATATCGAGGACTACGGGATACGTGAGTTCAATGAGAAATGCCGCCACAGAGTCCTGCAGCACATCGGGGAATGGAACAGACTGACTGAACGCATTGGGTTCTGGATCGACCTGGATAATCCTTACAAGACACTGGATATGGACTACGTCGAGTCCTGCTGGTGGGCCATAAAGAGGCTATGGGAACAAGGGCTGATATACAAAGGGTATCGGGTAACCCCACACTGCCCCCGCTGCGGCACTTCCCTTTCCTCTCACGAGGTCGCACAGGGGTATAAAGAGGATACGCCAGACCCGTCGGTCTACATCCTCTTCCGCCTCAGCCAACGGGCTCAGCCTGCACAGAATAAGGATGCATTGGGAAAGCTTGGCTGGGATGGTTCACAATGGAAGGCGGAAAGACCGTCATTCCTGGTATGGACCACCACCCCCTGGACACTAACAGCCAATGTAGCTTTAGCAATCAATCCCAAGGAGGCCTACGCTTTGGTGCAAACCCACTCTCAGGAAGGATTATCGGAGAGAGTCATACTCGCCGAATCCCTGATGGAAAAGGCTCTGGGCAACGGTAATTGGGGGATACTGGAAAGGTTCTCAGGTAGCGACCTGGTAGGTCTTTATTATGACCGTCTCTACGAACCCAGGCAGGAGTTTGTGGTCAATAACAGAGAACTGGGTCAGCCAGGCAATAGGGTTCGCCCGGCGGACTTCGTTTCCATGGACGAAGGTACCGGCATAGTGCACATCGCTCCTGCCTATGGGCAGGAAGACTATGAACTCGGGGAACAAGAAAGCCTTCCCGTCGTTCACACTGTAGACCTGGACGGACATGTTAGACTCCCCGGTGGGGAATGGCAAGGCAAGTTCGTCAAGAATGCTGATCCCTTCATCATGGATGACCTGGAATCACGCCAGCTCCTGTTTCGCAAAGAAACCATTAAGCACACATACCCATTCTGCTGGCGGTGCGATACCCCGCTGATCTATTATGCCAAACCATCCTGGTACATAAAGACCACAGACAAAAGGGATGAGCTAATAGAATCTAATGACAGAATAAATTGGTATCCGGAACACATAAAGCGTGGGCGGTTCGGCGATTGGCTGCGCAACAATGTGGATTGGGCATTCTCCCGTGAGAGGTACTGGGGGACTCCACTGCCTATTTGGCAATGTGCAAACTGCGGGCATCAGGAATGCATTGGCAGTTTCGAAGAGCTTAGACAGCTCTCAGGGGGAGACGAGCCATCTGATTTGCACCGTCCTTATGTCGACCAGGTAATCCTGACATGCCCAAAGTGCGGAGAAAAAATGGAACGCGTCCCGGACGTCATCGATTGCTGGTTCGATTCCGGCGCCATGCCCTTTGCACAGTGGCACTATCCTTTCGAGAATAAGAGCCTTGAGGGAAGCGGACGTTTTCCTGCTGACTATATCTGCGAGGCCGTTGATCAGACAAGAGGCTGGTTCTACAGCCTTCATGCCCTTTCAGTAGCCCTCTTTGGGCAGCATTGCTACCGGAATGTGATTTGCCTTGGGCATGTGCTCGATGCCAATGGCGAGAAAATGAGCAAATCCAGAGGTAATGTGATTGAACCATGGGAGATAATCAACAACTATGGGGCTGATGCACTCAGATGGTACTTAATAACCTCCGCACCTGCAGGCAATGTATATCGCTTTGCTCCCGAATTTATCGCAGACGGGCTGCGTCGTTTCCTTATGACGCTGTGGAATACCTATTCGTTCTTTGTCATATATGCCAATATCGACAAGTTCGACCCTCGAGAGGCAAAAGCCCCGGAGCAGCGTCCGGAACTGGACCGCTGGATTATCTCCGAGTTGAATCGAGTCATTCAGGCAGTTACCGAGTCACTGGGTAACTATGACGCGACAAGCGCAGGCAGAAGAATCGAAAGCTTCGTGGATGACCTTTCCAACTGGTATATCAGAAGGAGCCGCCGCCGTTTCTGGAAGAGTGAAAACGACACCGATAAACAATCGGCTCATATAACGCTCTACGAGTGTTTAACCACTATTGCCAAGTTGCTTGCGCCCCTTACTCCCTTTATCGCCGAGGAGATCTATCAGAACCTGGTAATATCCTATTTCCCTGAGGCAGCGCAAAGCGTGCACCTATCCGACTTCCCCACAGCCAACGGTGCCGAAATCGATGAGGAGCTATCGGCCGATACCAAGCTGACCATGAAGGTGGCCAGCCTTGGCCGTTCCGCCCGGAGCAAAGCCGAAATCAAGGTGCGCCAACCCCTTGCAGAGGCGATAGTCAAAGTCAGGGCAAATTCCGAAACCAGAAGCCTCGAAAGGTTGAAACATCAGATACTAGAGGAACTGAATGTAAAGGAGTTGGTCATAACAACCAACGAAAACGAACTGGTGGATTTCGAAGTCAAGCCCAACCTGCCCTTGTTGGGGCCCAGGTACGGAAAAGAACTCCCCCAGATATCCGCAGCTCTTTCCAGTCTTCCTCAGGATGAAGTAGCATCCAAGGTTAAGTCCGGCAAAGAAATCGAGGTCAACGGGTACGTACTTCAGCCTGACGAAATACTGGTTTCAACGACGAGCAAGCCAGACTATTCCGTGACTGAAGAAGGAGAGTACGCCGTCGGAGTGCCCACCCAAATCTCGCCAGAGCTGGCTGATGAAGGCCTGGTCCGGGAACTGGTACATCGGCTGCAGACCATGCGCCGCTCAGCCGGCTTTGACATAGCTGACTACATCGAAACCTACTACAAAGGTGGAGAAACTGTACAGAGGGTGATTGGGAATTTCTCAACTTATGTCAGCCAGGAAACCCTCTCCAAAGAGCTCGTCGAAGATGAGCCTCCGCCAGGATCTTACACAGAAACCCACAACATCGACGGCAATAATGTCACACTAGCAGTGAAGAAATGACTCATCTCATCACTACTGGTTCTCAGGTCTTTCTCCGAGTTTCACTGTTACAGTATGTTGGTCCTTGCCCCGCCAGAATGTGATATCTACCTTTTCTCCTGGCTCATGACCTCGCCACAGGAGCTTTAAGAACTGTGTAACGCCGGTGATTTCTTGCCCCTTAAATCCGGTAATTACATCTCCTTTTTTGATGCCGGTTTCATCCGCTGGGCTCTCTTCCTTCACGTATCCAACAAATACCCCGCTCTTCTTGAACAGCCCCTGTTGTGGGGCCACTTCCGGGATTACATCCGCCAGGGAAACACCGAGCCAGGGACGTATCACACGATGGGGAGAACTCGCCAGATCTTCATACACGGGCTGTGCAGTATTAGCGCTCACAGCGAACCCGATATTCTGAGCGCTGCCCGCTATGAACGTATTTATACCGATTATCTTACCCTCGAGATTCACAAGCGGTCCACCGCTGTTGCCGGGGTTAATCGCAGCATCGGTCTGAATTACATCGTAGAATGTGGAGTTCCCTATATTAAACGAACGCTGGGTGTTACTCACCACTCCCATGGTTATCGTGGAGCCACCTTCGAGCGCCAGTGGATTGCCAATGGCTATAACCAGGTTTCCGGGCAGCACCTCCGATGCATCACCAAAGGAAGCAGAAGGGAAGCTATCTCCCTTAAGCTTGATAACAGCGATATCTGTCAGCGGATCTGTCCCCACCACCTCAGCATCAAAACTTTCTTGAAACTCAGGAAGAGTCACTTCTATCTTGTTAGCATTTTCCACTACATGGTTGTTGGTAACAGCATAGCCTGCCGGATCAATTATCACTCCTGAGCCAGAGCTGGTACTGCTCATTGGCTCACCAAAGAACGACTCCGTTTGCACCGTTGCCGAAATAAAGATAACTGCAGGCTTAACCTTTCCCACTATATCAGCAATATCCTCCGAGAGCTCCAAGGCAAGTGAAGAGCCTTCATTGCTTATCTCGGATGGCTTAGAAGTCGGATTTGAGTTGGTATTGCTCTTGTTTGCCTGGGGATCTCCTATGCATGCTGCAAATGCCGCGGAAACCATAAGCATCACCAAAACTATCACCAAATAGTGATAAGAACGTCTCATAATAGCCTCCTTTGGGAAGATTACCTTTTCTCAGGCTTATGAGTCACAGACTTAGACCGAAGACCATTGCTGGCAGGCATAAATCGAGCGAGCAAATTGCGCACCCGAAAACGATATCCCATCTCGGGTATATCGCCGTAGACTTCATCCTCATGGATACGAGCCCGGCCCCGGGAGTATACGGATGTAATTTTCGCACAAAAGAGCAATATAAGAGCAGAAATATATATCCATACGAGCAATGCTATGATAGTTCCTATCGATCCATAGATTAGGTTATAGTGAGCAAAATTAGTAGTATACCAGATGAACACCTGCTTTGCTACCTCGAAGCCTACTGCCGCCAGCAGTGCACCACCCCAAACGTCACCCCAACGCACCTCTGTGTTAGGAATACCCTTGTAGAGGAAGAGAAATGTGAGAAATGCCAGTAACGTACTCACCGCGGTCACAGACATATCCCAGAAGAAGTCTCCATTCAGGAAACCGATTCCCGCTATAGTAAGGTCATATTTCTGTAAAATGCTTAAGGTAGTGCCGAGGCCAAGGGAAATGAATAACAGTAGCCCTAACCCGATCATCATACCGAATTCCAACCCCCTGTCAACCAGAAAACTGCGAGGCTCTTTTATTCCCCAGGCAGTATTCACGGCTTTGCGTATAGCGTTAAAGACAGCAGATCCACCCCACAACAGACCGATAGTACCAATAGCCCCAGCAGCACCACGAGAGGCAACAACCCCCTCAATAGTTCTGGTAATAAGAATGCTGGATATAGGCAAGAAACCACCAATGGACTCAATCATTCTCTCTTGAGTTTGTGGCGACACCGACAGGAAACCTAACACTGATACCAGGGCCAATGTAAGCGGGAAAATGGAAAGCAGCGCATAATACGAAATAGAGGCGGCCAGATGAGGACAGTTATCAGCCAAGAACTCGTTGACCACATTCTTAAGGAAGGTTGTTATCCTGCACTGCTGTATTACCCTAAACCACATCTTCTACCTAATACCCTATCTCCATTTCTGCCTTTTTACCACGTTTGCCTTCACGTTGTCAATAGCTTCTACTTATCCAGCCACGCTCGCTTGTCCGAGCCCCAAGCCTTTGACGTTGCTTCCACTATCCAGTCCAGGGGCAAATCTGTACAGGGCCCAAACTTCTCCACGTATTCAATAAAGGGATTGCCATTACAGTCGATCTCAGGAAGAGATGCATCGTGAACACCGTCGAACTCCACTGCAGGCACACTAATTTGCTGAGAGATCGCATAATCGAAGGTAGGAGCCACAGAAACCCACCTCCCATCCAGAAAGAACTGCGTGTATCCATGGCGGGGCAAAACATTGCCGCGCGTTATTTTGTAAAGATGCCCAGGCAACTTATGATTTCGTATCGCTGCAAAAGCAAGCCTGCTGGGAATACCAACTACCCGCCCAAGAGCAACGAGCAGCACTGCTTTCTGGACACAATAACCCTTTCGCCTCTTAAGAGTGGCTGATGCTTTGAAATCGTCCAGGAACATAGAGATCATGAAGACGTTATATGCTATATAATCCCTCACAGGCTGTCCAAAAAGTCCGGTAGAGAGGTAGCTGGTGGCAGGGCAAGTAAGGT
>JAGXOF010000079.1 GCA_023660035.1 Dehalococcoidia bacterium LH_S1 | reverse complement strand
GCCATCTCGTAACTCCCAAGACCAAGCACACGCTTCAGACCCAAAGCGTTGGCTCCATACTTCTGACTCGTCAACCACCACATGGCCTTAAACCAAAGACGTATCTGTCATTCCCACAGCGGGGGCATCGAAAACCTTCCGGCCACCTGATAGCGATCAGATAGGTCTCACACGCGTCCTCGGTTGAAAACCACTCGTCAAACTCCATGAGGTTTCGTGGGAAGTACTCTTCATTTATGCTTTGTCTCGGGGGTAAGTCCATGCCCATATAATACCACAGGTGGGTCTGAGTGGATACCCCTTTGGTTTTATTATATCTTCCCCGAGGAGGAAGTGTCGCAAATTTTTCCAAAGCTAGCTGTCCGACTTCCATTGAAGCACAACAAATGAATTGTTAAATGGGCATCCCCGGCCATGCTTTGCCAATCTCTTGTCTTCGTGCGCCCTGCTATTATTGTTCCAAGAGGAGTGGTTCTTTCCCCGGCGCAGGCTTGGCATAATCGAATCCTTTGAGTCTTACGCGCTCTGGCGGTTTATCCAGAAGCTGTTCAAGAGCGCGTATCTTACCCGTATCAGAATTTGTCACAAACGTTAATGCCTCACCGCTTTTATCGACCCGGCCGGTACGACCGATTCGGTGGATGTAGGCATCCGTGCTTTCGGGCATATCGTAATTTATGACGTGGGAAATACTTAAAACATCGATACCGCGGGCAGCGATATCTGTTGCCACCAGAATCTTAATCGAGCCATTGCGGAAGCCTGTAAGCGCAGCTCTTCTCTGGCTCTGCGATAGATCCCCCTGCAGCGAAGTCACCCGATAGCCGCCCCTTACCAGTTGTTGAGCCACTCGTTCGGCACGGTGTTTCGTGCGTGTAAAGACGAGCACTGAATCCGTGTTAGTTGTATCTAGAATTTCCTTAAGCAGAGTCGTTTTCAGGTGCTGTTGTACAGGGTACAGGGCATGTGATACTGTTCTTGCTGGAAGCGTGTGACCAATTTGCACCGTGACCGGATCATGCAGGATTCCACGAACCAGGCGCCGAATAGCGGCCGGCATGGTAGCTGAAAAAAGCAGTGTCTGCCGGGTGTGAACGATATACGCCAAAATCTCGCGAATATGAGGTAAAAACCCCATGTCGAACATCCGGTCAGCCTCGTCAATTACGAGGACTTCCAGGTCTGATAAACTGATATTCCTTTTCCAGAGGTAGTCAAGCAAACGCCCCGGGCAAACCACGGCAATTTCTACGCCGCTGCGTAGCCTGCGGGTTTGCTGTTCCATGCTTACCCCGCCATAGATAGCAACGCTCTGCAAATCGGTTTTACTCCCCAGTCCATTTATGACCTCGCAGGTCTGATCAGCCAGTTCGCGTGTGGGGGAAATTATCAGAGCCCGAACGCGGCCCCGGGAGCTTTGCCGCAGACGTTGCAAAATCGGCAGGACGAAAGCAGCCGTCTTGCCGGTGCCGGTCTGTGCCAGCCCAATGACATCACGCCCCTGCATAATAAGGGGCATGGCCTGTGATTGTATTGGTGTAGGTGTGGTATAACCAAGCGCACGTACACCGGCCATGACGCTCGGATGAAAATTAAAGGTTTCGAAATTCATTGATCTCCTTGGTAAAATACGAGTCAAGAGCCTAAATTATAGGGCAGGTGGCTCAAATCATTTTATATTTTCTTTGTCTTCTTCTATTCGACCGATTGTTGTTTCATACTATCCTGAATTGCTGTGATTCATCGTTCATGTATTGATAGTAGTCAGGACAAAACTGAGGTTTACCCAGCGCATATCTGGACTGGTTGCTTGGCCCCCATATGCCCCATGATACAAAATCACCTGTCCACCGGGGATGATTTTTGGGATAGCAATCGCTGCGATAAACCAGGAACCGCCAAGTTGAGATGGTGATTCCATGTTTCTGCCGCACTTGGTGCGAATCAGATACAACATCCGGTGGCACTATACTCTGTAACAGCTGTTGTTGTTACCTTCTGGTTTTCTATCCTGGCGGCGTTCGGGGTATCGCTTGGGATCATCGATGTAGCTTTCTGTTGAGGGAACTTTTGATCTTGAGTGCAAAATCTAAAGGCGGTTTGCCAACCGGAGTGGTGGGTAGACTTGCCATGAAAACTAATTGGATGACCTCCTCTCTTCTTAATTAGTTAGAGTTCGGGTCATCCAATACCTGAGAAAACTCTGCGTAAGTAGCCTTCGATAAGCTTGCTATAACCTAAACTGGAACTGATTCTAAGTATAGCACAATAAAAGCCCCTGTTCAAAGAATACTTCAATTTTCTCAAATCCAGTATACTCGGTTTTACCTTGTCAAAAAACAAAAGGCTACAAAGCGTGTCTTACAACCCCGCCGAGTGCGCAAATACAATCAATCGCTGTTTTTGGGGAACATCGATGTACGTGTCAAATCATTTAACTACCTAACCCGGGCTAGTACTCAGTTGCATAAATCACCGTAATGTGATTTAAGGGATTTAGGATGTACAACTTCTTTCGTCCATTGAAAGGGATGAGCCCTGGGATTATGAGCAGCGATAAAACGGTCAATAGCTTCCCTCACTTCTTCAGGGGAGGTAAAGCTTGCGCCCTTCACTGCATAGCGTGTCAGAAGGGAAAACCATATCTCCGCCTGATTCAACCAGCTCGCATGCGTGGGCGTATAATGGGAATGAACATTCTTATGTCTCGCAAGCCACATATCCCGTTTCGGCTTGTGCGTACTCAAGTTATCCAAAATGACATGGATTTCCTTGCCTGGATGGGCATGCACTACTTTGTTCACGAAGTCCAGAAATTCCACTCGTCTTCGTCTTTGGTAATGTCCCGCCATGACCTGACCGGTAGCTATTTCCACGGCGGCGAAAAGAGTGGTAGTACCATGTCTCTTATATTCGTGAGAAAATCCCTTCAATGCTTTCCCGTCTGGCAATCTCAAATATCCTTGGGCACGCTCCAGGGCCTGGATATGGGGTTTCTCATCTACGCACAGCACCAAGGCATTTTCCGGGGAATCAAGGTAGAGCCCTACGATATCCGCTGCCTTCTGGACAAATTGTGGGTCAGTGCTAATACACCAACTCCGTCGCCTCGGAAGCTGAATGTTGTGAACACGCAATACCTCCCACACGAAATTGGCCGGAAGCGACAACGCCTGGGCCAAAAGTCGCCCATTCCATTGAGCATACCCAGATGGGGGTGGCTCGTCCAGCATGCGCAGCACACGCTTTTCGTCCTCCGTCGAATATCGGCGCCTCTGCCCCGGCGAGGAGCGTCCTTGAGTTTCTCCAGTTCCAGTTGGGCAAAGCGCATCCGCCACTTGGTGATAGTAGCTGGACGTGTCTCAAGCTCCTCGGCGATGTTATTTGTCCCCATTCCTTCACCTGCCATGACATGATAATGATCCTAGCGCGAAAGACCATTCGTTGCTCAGTATTTTGCCGCATGGAAGGGTCTTCATGAAATACCTCACCAAGACTTTAGAATTTGGAAACAGTCTCGGACGTGCTTTCTCCAGACGCTGTCTCTCTGCTGGACGAACCGGAAGACTCTCAGTGAATCAACGTAATACTGCAGCGGTATCCCATATATGCTCATCAAAGCCTCAGCGGCTTGGATGTGTGCCCAGCTTGTTTCCTTCCTGACGAAGTCAGCAAATAGGAGCTTGCGACTAAAGTCATCTATAGAGGTAATTGGACGAAGCTGATAACAACCTAATCCCTGAGCTCTGTTGATGATAGTAGATAGGGATACCTTGATACCACGCTTGATTAAACGATCCCTGATAGCCGAGTAATTGTAGCTGGTGATGGGCAAGCTCTGGTCATTGATTAACCCCTTTTCCAGCATCAGCTCCTTCTCAATCTCCTCATCAACGGAGGCGGACAATCTGGTTGTGGTCTCCCTCTGATAAGCTAGAGAGAAATTCTCCGGATCACGACGATATTGCGCTA
>JAGXOF010000078.1 GCA_023660035.1 Dehalococcoidia bacterium LH_S1 | reverse complement strand
AACAAGATTAGAGATAGTTTAGCATATGTGTAATTAGTTAGGCAACACTCTCCTTTCAACATATTGGGGGGCTCGTTAATGCAGTCAGGGGTAGCCTTTCAGCCTCTACCCTATCCGTAAAGAATACCCAAATCAAAAGGGGACAAAATGATTTCCAGCCGAGAAATGATGCTGGGTGACCATGGCAGCGGAAGTCTGAGCCGACGTCAAATCAAAGATAAAATGGTATGCACGGACCTGGATGGCACTTTAATCGGTGATGACCAATCGATGTATGAGTTGTTGGACACCCTTGAGAGGAAGGGCGTTCAAAAGCCAGAGGCGATGATATGTATGGTCGGGACAGAGGTGTATTTTGCTGAGCAGGGGGAATTTCGTCTGGACCAGCGCTGGAGTGAGCTTATATCCAGAGGATGGCATAGACAGAAGGTAATTGAGCTTATGCGGGATATTCATGAACTAAGCTGGCAGGATTCAAGGTGGCAGACCGATTTCAAGGTAATCTATTTGCTTAAGGAGAACCAGGAAGCGGTTTTGAAAGAAATCGACCGCCGCTTACAGGAAGCAGGCCTGGATGCAAAGGTGATCTACAGCTGTAATCAGTTCCTGGATTTTCTCCCGGGCAGATCGAGCAAGAATGGAGCACTCCACTACATAACCGAGAAGCTGGGGATTGACAGGGAAGATGTTACGGTGTGTGGCAATTCCGGCAATGATCTCGAGATGTTTAAGGCGGGATACAGAGGCATAGTGGCGGGGAATGCTTACCCCGAGTTAAGGAGCTACATGGGAGATAACGCCTATCACGCTGCCGCTCAGTATGCGGCAGGGATAACTGAAGGATTAAACCATGTCGGATACTTCGGGACAGCGACAGCCTGGTGGGGGCCTCTTCTGAACCGCCCCTGTTTGTTAAAAGGTCTTCATCTTGGTGCATTAATCAAGCCCTCTGGTGCAGTCTAACCTGTGATGCAAGGTCTACAAAGGATATCGGTCAGGGATTGACATGGTATAGCTTAGTGAGTAAAGATAAGGGATGCGTATGTTTTACGAGATCATTACCAACAAGGTCCTGGTGATTCCCGTTGTTGCCTGGGCAGTTGCACAGGTGATAAAGACTATTGTGGCGCAAGTCCAGGGCAAAGGACTGGACTTGCGCCTTCTGGTTAGAAGTGGTGGTATGCCCAGTGCGCATTCGGCAGTGGTTACGGCATTGGCCACGGTGGTTGGAATGGTCCACGGTTTTGGGTCTATGGGCTTTGGTATTGCGGTCATTTTGGCTTTCATAGTCATGTATGATGCCGCAGGCTTGCGCCAGGCAGTTAGCATACAATCAAAGATTCTGAATCGTATTGTGCGCGAGCTTAGACTCGGACAAACGAGGGCAAAGTTCGAATCAGACCTCTGGGAGCTTGTTGGGCACACTCAGTTCCAGGTAATTGTGGGAGCCGTACTGGGTATCGCAGTTGCATGGCTGTGGATCACCTCTACAACTATTTGAGTTGTACCCTCTGCATGGCTGTGGATCACCTTTACCGCGGTATTAGTTGTACTACCTTCATGGTTGTAGGTTGTATTTACAGCTATATAAGTTGTAGAATTTAGTCTTTGTAGGTAATCTATTAAGTGCCTATGCATTTCACTCCTAATATTTATGGATACTTTGTTGCCTGCGTGAGGGCGGCATGAGTAATTGTCTGTGTAGATATGCAAGCTTTTATAAGACGGTCGAAAAGTTCTTTTTCCCAGAATCTACGATTGAAACGATAGCAAACTTCAGAGAAGTATGCCTGTAAATGTTTTTCAGAGACTCCACGGTGAGAACCTCGAATTACGGCTTTGGCATTGGAGATGATTCGATGAACCCATGGGAGAAGCTTTCCTGCAGCTTTTGGATCTCGAAGGACAACTTTGTAATGGGACATATCATTTCTTTTGGCTCTGTACGCAGCAAGTGTTGCTAAGAGGCCCTCCTTATTTTGGCAATTGAGCCAGCCTCTGTGGTCGCCACGCCCTTGAAGCGCACCATCCAACCCTTAAGCCGGCTGTGGTACGCGTTGATGCTGCTAACGTGGTAGGCTGCCCCAAGTCGCCAGCGTGGCGACCGTCTGCTGGTGCCGATCTCGTGCCGCCACGACGCACACCTGTTCCTTGCTGAGACCTCGCTTGTGGGCTGGCTCGCCTCGTTTTCGAGGTTGGTGCCCCAGCCGTTCCTCGAGGCAACGCATGCCCTTATACGACTGGTGGAAATAACTCTCATCGGCCTCGACTACCCCGCTAAGATCCGGTTGCGAGAAATGGTGCCGAGGCGCCAGGAACTTGTGGCTCCAACGAAATGCGGCCCATTTGTCGATCCCCAAGTGTTGCGCCGCCTTTCGGATGGATTGCCCTTCCACCATGTAGGTGGCGGCCTGCCCCTACATCCACTGTTTCTTGCTGTAGGCCAGCGGGGTACCTGTCAGGTCGTTGAAAGTTCGGCCGCAAGTCTTACACAGGTACCGTTGTTTAAGGTGACCCTGTTCGTCTTGGAACCGCCCGTTGCGTTTGATGGCCAAAGAACCACATCGCACGCAGTGTAGGCCTTGGCTAAACCGAGCATCTCGGATTTCTTGCAGGCCCATCTGTTGCTCCACCTGAACCTTGATGCCACTCACCCACGGCCTCAGTTCACGGTACAGCTGCTCTTGCTCCGAAACCGTAAGCTGCCCCAATTGGTCGACTATCTGTTGTACACGAGGGAAACGCTCCATGCCCACCTCATTCCATTACTAAATTTCACCTCATGTTAGCATTAAGATATACCCCTTAGCAACAGTTCTTGCGTACAGAGCCTTTCTTTTTGTTGCTCTGCCATAGGACCGCCATCCATCGGTACGAATCGCTTTCAAAAGATCGTGCCCTTCTTTGGTTGTGGGTCCACATCCGAGCCTCTCCAAGTACCACTCAATGGTGTCTGTCGAAGCATTGTCTACCACCTGCATGTGGGCAAAACCAGGGTGTTCCTTCCCTTGACGATCTCGATAAAGAGATATGGCGCAGAGAACGGTGCTCTTTCGCTCGCTCCCTCGTCCTGGCTTCGTCCCCTTGGGTCCGAAAAACGATTCATCCATTTCCACCAAACCTGCAAGACTGTATCCGGCATCTCTATCTGCCATCGCTTTGCGAATCTTATGAGTCATCAACCACGCTGTCCTGTACTGCGTGATATTAAGAGACCGTTGCATCTCGGCTACCGACACTCCAACTTTGTCTATCGCCATATGATAGATCACCCAATACCACTTCACCAGAGGCGTCCGAGTGCCGTGAAAAATGGTTTCTGCCGTCACACTTGTCTGGAATCTACACATTTTACAGTCGAACAAGTGCCTCTCGGAAAGATACCAGGCTTCCTTATGTCCACACCGTGGGCAAACAAATCCATCTGGCCATCGTTGCTCTGCAAGGTGCTTCGCACACGCTTCATCATCTGGGAATTCCTTTTGGAACTCTATCAAACTACGCTCTTTGTATTTCTTGGGCATTTGTCCACCTGCCCAAGGATATAGCTGACATGGATTTAGGAGTCAAATGCATAGGCATTCCATTAATTTAAGGGTATAATATTTCAAAACATAGAAAAGGGGAAAGATGGGCTATTTAACAATACTAGGCGCTATTCCTGGATTCTTCTTAACCCATCTTTACCACGAAGTGCCCGGTAACGGATAGGTTTCACCATGCAATAGGCGTAAGAGCAGCTGTTCTCAGGCACGAGACCTCAATGTAGTGACCCATGCTAATTTGTAGTATGCGGAGGCTGAGATACATGGGTAACATTCATGGTATGATTAGTAATGATATTAACTTACCATGAGGAGTTACCTATGTATCTCAGCCTCCGCAGTGCATACCCCTATTGCTTTAATTGGAATCTCCTGTAATCCAGTCTTTTCTAATCCAGAAATGGGCCTGGGAGGGGTAGTAATAACCCTTTCTTTT
>JAGXOF010000077.1 GCA_023660035.1 Dehalococcoidia bacterium LH_S1 | reverse complement strand
CCCGCGGCTTTCACAGAAAGGCCATGGACAATCATAACAAGTATGTTTGTGCACGTGGGATTGTGGCACATTATAGCTAATATGCTGACACTGTACTTCCTGGGGTCCCCCCTTCTCAGGATTGCAGGAGTAACAGAGTTCCTTTTAATCTACTTTTTGGGCGGAATAGCGGGAAGTATGCTTTTCATCGCCCTCGGGCCATCTGCATCAATAGTAATAGGGGCCTCGGGGGCCATATTTGCTGTTGGGGGAACCCTTGCAATGATGAGACCACAGGCACGGGTCATTGTTTTCCCGATACCAGCCCCTATCCCGCTATGGATCGCCATAATCGGCGGATTTGTTGTGCTTTCCTTCTTGCCAGGGATAGCATGGCAGGCTCACCTCGGCGGACTGATTGTAGGGCTCATAGCGGGCTATATACTTAATAGAAGAGCTGGTAGAAATCCATGGCAATAGCAACCATACCCTAGCAACTTGACAAAGAGCATCGTAAATCATATCCTAATCAAGTGATTGTGCTGATACAAAAGTCTTGGAGTCTTAAAGAAAGAGCGGTCTAAGGACCGTGCTTTTATTATAAAATGGTGACAAGCATGAAATCAGACGCCAGTCTCTTCGTGGAAGCGGAGGCTGCATCGCTTATAGATCAGGTCTTGGCATTCATGAGTTCTCGTGGTATCGAGTGTTACCTGGTTGGAGGTTACATCAGGGACGGGATTCTGGGACGAGCAAGCAAGGATATCGACCTCGCCGTCAGCGGCGATGCCTTGGACGTGGCCAGAGATACTGCCAACGCTCTAAAGGGCAGGTTCGTGCTACTGGATGAAGAACATCAAGTGGCGAGGGTAGTAATTCGCCGTGATGAGGACCAATGGTACCTTGATTTCGCCAAAATGATGAACTCTATAGAGGAGGACCTGGCCAGACGAGATTTCACCATCAATGCCCTGGCTCTCGGACTTGCCCCGCTACAGCCAGGAGAGAACCAGATAAGTCTAATCGATACATTGGGCGGATTACGTGACATTGAAAACAAGACTGTGAAAGCGGTAAGCGAAGAGGCCTTTAGCGACGACCCGGCCCGGCTTATGCGAGCATTCCGCACCGCCGCTGAGCTGGATTTTGCTATCGAAGAGAGAACCGAGGCACTCATACGGCGAGACCATGATCTCATCAGAGACGTGAGTGCCGAGAGAGTGCGCGACGAGATGTGCCAGATTCTGGAAACCGGGAATTCCGCCACTTTTCTGAGGCGCCTGGACAACGTGGGGCTTCTGGACATCATCTTCCCCGAGCTCGCCGACTGTAAGGGCGTTGAACAGCCCAAAGAACACTTTTGGAACGTGTTCAACCACTCCCTGGAGACCGTCGCTGCCGCAGAGCGCTTTATTGACGCTCTAAACGGAGAAGGGAATCTGCTTAAGGATCTTAGTTCGCCAACACGCCTAGCAGAGCACCTGGAAGGAAAAGTGGCAGGCAACCGAACTCGTAAGGTCTCGATCAAGATAGCCGCTCTACTCCACGATGTGGCCAAGCCACAAGCCAAGCGCATAGATGAAAACGGACGGATGCGCTTCATCGGGCACGATAAAGAGGGGGCGAGAATAGCGGAATCGACAATGGAAAGGCTTCGTTTTAGTACCAGGGAAAAGAGGATGGTTACCACTATCATAGAGCACCACATGCGCCCGGGGACTCTGGCAAATGGGGAGGAACCCCCCACTCACCGCGCCATTTATCGTTTCTTCAGGGACACCGCCGACGCGGGCATCGATACCCTTTTCCTCTGCCTCGCCGACCATCTGGCAACACGTGGACCGGCGCTCGATATGGAGAACTGGCACGAACATGTACGGGGTACACAGTATGTCCTGGACAAGCGGTTCAATGAGGGAAATACCGTTTCGCTGCCAAAATTAGTGGACGGGAATGACATTATGTATGAGTTTGAATTACCCCCAGGACCCAGGATAGGCGAGCTTCTGGAAGCAGTACATGAAGCACAGGCCTCAGGTGAAATTCAGAGTAAGGAAGAGGCCTTGAACTTTGTAAGGAAGGAACTGGACAAGGAAAATGCGTCTAAGAGATAAAATAATCCTCGGGCTGATACTAGTTTTGCTCGTTTTTGCTGTTCTCAGCTTAGCCTGGCCACCTCTGGGCAAAGCCCTTAATAGAGAGCAGTTCAGCTTTGGCCTGGACCTTGAGGGAGGAGCCCACATAGTCTATGAGGCTGACCTCTCTCAGGCGGAGAATCCAGAAGAGGCCATGAAAGGCGTTATCACTGTATTGCAAAAGCGAATCAACGCCTACGGGGTAAATGAGCCAGTCATCCGGCAAATGGGGAGTGATCGTATTCTAGTCCAGCTTCCGGGCATCAAGGAAATAGACGAAGCTAAGGCACTCATCGGGCAAACAACCCTGATTGTGTTCAAGGAAAGAAAGAAAGACGAAGAAGGGAATCCGATCGTGAAAAAGGACAAGGAAGGGAATCCGATCACAGATGAGCAGGGAAACTATGTTTACGAGTGGGTAACCGGCACAGCCGAGATCAACGGAGAGGAAAAGCAGCTAACCAGTAAATACTTCGAGGGCAAAGTAGAGGTCGTTCTGCAGTCCACCACCAATGCACCACAGGTATCCTTTAAATGGGATGATAAAGGAGCCGAGATCTTCGATCAAATCACTGAACGCCTCTACAAGAGGCCCCTGGGCATATTTTTAGGCAATGAGAAGATCTCATCGCCCATAATCCAAGAGCGCCACTTTGCCGGAGGACAAGGAGTTATTACCGGAATGGAATTGGAGGAGGCACGCCGACTGGCCAGACTCCTCAATGCAGGTCGTATACCCGTTCCGTTAGAGACCATAGAAGAACACGATGTGAGTCCCACCCTTGGCGCTAACTTTATCGATTGGAGCGTGAAGGCCGGCATCATCGGCCTTGGCCTCATCATACTGTTCATGATCCTTTACTATCGACTTCCCGGAGTGATGGCCGGCATCGCACTGCTGATGTACGCAGCGTTCGTGATGACCGCTTTCAAGTTGATACCAGTCACATTGACTCTGGCTGGCATAGCCGGCTTCATCCTGTCTATAGGTATGGCAGTGGACGCCAATGTGCTCATCTTCGAAAGGATGAAGGAAGAGATACGTATGGGGCGGACAATGCGGCGGGCAATAGACGTAGGCTTTGACAGAGCTTGGCCCGCCATCCGGGACAGCAACATCTCCACATTTATCACTTGCGGTATCCTCTACTGGATGGGGAGCACGCTGGCTGTCCCATCGGTTATGGGTTTTGCCCTGACCCTGTTTGTCGGCGTGGCAATCAGCATGTTCTCCGCCATCGTAGTAACAAGGACTTTCCTGAGGATACTCGGTGGCACAGGACTTATAAAGAAAGTTTCCCTCTTTGCACAAGGGGGCAGACAGACCATGCTATCGGAGGGTCGATAAGATGTTTGATTTCACAGGTAAGAGACTCTGGTTCTTTCTACTATCCATCGCGATAATAGTCGTTGGCGGTATCTTTCTGGTGGCCGCAGGCCCTCCCTTAGGCATAGACTTTACCGGCGGTACAATGATGACGGTAAAGTTCGAGGAGCCAATTAGTCAAAACGCACTGGAATCCACATTCGCCGACCTGGGACACGATGAGGCTATCGTTCAGGGGACAGGAGAGGAAAACACATTCCTGATACGAACCAAGGAACTGGGAGACGAGGAGCAGAGCAAAGTAACGGAAGAATTGGAAAGAATGGGTAAGGCTTCCATATCCGAGCTGGACAAGGTATCAGACCCGGTGGCCAAAGAAAAGGTCAGAGGTGCAGCCATCGCAGTAGCGGTCGCCGCCATCGGGATTCTCCTTTACATCTCCTACGCCTTCAGGAAGCTCCCCAATCCGTTCCGTTATGGAACCTGCGCCATCATCGCCCTGGTGCATGATGTCTTAATTGCGGTAGCTGTGTTTGCTATTGTGGGACAATACTTCAACCTGGA
>JAGXOF010000076.1 GCA_023660035.1 Dehalococcoidia bacterium LH_S1 | reverse complement strand
TGGCTTCAGGGCGATAATGCCACTCGGTGATGCAGGAGTCAACAGTACGAGGGCTTTGGCCAATCCTCGACTCCCGAGCATTTGTGCAAGAAGCCCACCCATAGAGTGCCCCATCAGGATAGGTGGTGCATCGAGTCGGTAGATTTCCTTTTCAAGGTCTCCAACGTAGTCTAGCAGGCTGGTAGTCCCTAACTGAGGATCAGGGAGTTCTTCCGGAGCCATATCGTGAAAACGTAACGTGGGAGTAATACATTGATAGCCCTTGGCTTCAAAAAACCCTTTGTAGTTCTCCCAATACCAACTACTGCCCCACATCCCGTGGATCATTATAATTGTTTTAGTCATGAACTCCCCCGAATCGGGCGTTGTAGCGGTGATGGTCAATTAACTCAAACAACCTGGCTGCATTCTCAACAACTGCCCTAAGGATCTCTTCACTCTGCGGTTGGAAGTAGTATATCAGTCGCTCTGATTTCCGACGGCGCAAGGCTATGGATTGTACATCAGGAATCTTTGCCAGCCATACTGCTGTCCCCCAAAGGTCATCTGCTGGGGAAACAAGAGGGCCTACCCCGCGCAGTACGGTGTAGTGAGAGCCTCTTCCCCTTTTTGCCTGTGATTGCCTGTGCTGTTCTTCCAGGATCATCTTGCAGTCTTGGTGCGAGAACTGGAAGGGATATTGCTGTTTTAGACTGCGCACATCATCAGTTAAGGCATATATGCGATATTGCCTCATCCTACCCATCATCGATGTGGCCATGTTCCAAGCTGCTCTCCGGAACCATTCGCTGTCAAGCCGAGAATCATTATTGGACAATGTTTCCTCAAACAAACCCTCGATATATTCCTTAGTCCACTTATCACCCTCAGCTTCGGCTTCCCTGACAATTCCCTCAACATCATAGATGTAAAATAGCCGCCCTTTTCTCACTGTATTTGCTATTACTTTCTCAGCCAGTTCCTCCCTGACTTCCAGCGTATCTGCCATTTCTTTTAGGGGCTTCGGATTTTCCCGCAGAAGCTCTGATACATGCCACCAGGTTGTTTTAGGCCACAGAACCTCAGGATCCCAGCCGAAGGTCTTCTCGACATCGATAGTTCCCGCCTCGGCAGCCTTGGACAGGCCCTCCACGAAACTGTTGAAGTCGCTGCTCTCTGGGGTGACTACAAACGTTGCGAACTTGAGTCCTTCTCCGGTCTTGCGCATCATTCTGCCCAGCCTCTGAATAAACCTGATATCCGAAGCGGCATTTCCCCAGATAACAAGGAGATCCGCGGAAGGAAGGTCAATTCCTTCTTCGCCAGCCGAGGTAGAAACCACCAATCGCGTGTCCTTGTGATGGGCCTGATTGAGTGCTGTGCTTTGGTCGAACCTTCCACTTTTGCCTTTGAAGACAACCGGCTTCATTTGGGATAGTAATGCACTGACCCTATCAGCGATGACTACCCTATCGACGAACACTATTGCTTTGTGAGGCTCATGGGTGTTGACAACCTCTCTCACAGCCTCCAGCTTATGCATATTATCAGGTACCATTGGAAGGAGCATTTCGCCGAATGCTTCGGCAAGGCGGTTCTTTTTTGTAAGGGTCTCTTTAACTGCTGTGCTGCCGTCACGAGTTAGGTAGCGCTCCAATAACCCAGGATTCAGGCCAGGCTCAATGGGCAGCCTCCGTATGGCACCTAGTAGAACTTGCTCATTCGGGTCAAGATGCCCTTCGTATATTTCCCCTATCCAGTTGGGTACGAAAGGGGCAATTTCCGGGTCGCTCCAGCCCCATCTCCTTATAGGCCCGATCAGATGTTTGATTTCTTGCTCCCTTCTCTCAGGTACAAAAGCGCTAAGGCCAAGTCGCCATTCCGGTTCGAGGTTTGCCATTACTTTGGCGCAAGCGTCCTGGCCTACGGTATGGTGACATTCATCAACTACGATGGCATCCATGTTGACGTCTTCAATATCATTAAAGACAGTCTCGGGAGTGGCAACAGCGATTTCAACCGAAGCCCAGAGCTCACGCCGCTTGTCTTTGGGAATACGCCCGTCGATAGGGATGCATTCCACGCTGGCCTTTTGTAAGAAGTATTCGGTAGTCTGGTTAACCAGTAGCCTTGTGGGTTCTAAGATAAGCGCTTTGTTTACCTCCTCGGATTCAAAGAGGAACTTAAGCCAAAGAACAGCAACAAGGGTTTTGCCTGTCCCTGTGGGAAGGCAGCAGACACCTTGGCGCTTTTTAAGTGCCCAATCAGCAGCTTTGGTTTGGTACGTCCGTGGGGCGAAGGAAAAATTCCAGGTTACCATTTGTCACTCCGTTTGTATTGGTTCAGTCATTTCCGGACAAATCGACCATGCTAAAATGCGACAACTGTCCTCTGTTCTTGTCAATTGATTGCCTCCGCTGTCGCTTCAGCTCCTCGTTCACTCCGCCCCAGTTCTGCGGCTCCGTTCACGAGGGTAACTTCTAGTCTCATTATATCTTCCCCGGGAGGAGTTTCACAAATTTTTCCGAAGCTAGCTGCCCGACTTCCATTGAAGCACAACATGTTCCATCACAGTGCCGCATGAGTTGTAGACATGGATTGTAAACATAAACATGGATTGTAAACATGAGTTTGCTCGATCGGGTTTTGTTGCAGCGGTTAATCATCGTCTGTCAATACTCTACCTGCTTGTGAATTGAGTACAATGATTAAATGATTCTACAATTGGCTCAAGTACTCTCTACTATTATCCCGGATAGAAAAAGGCTCTTTCATCGTTAAGTGTTGGTCCCATTTTGGCTGTGCCTATGTAGGAAGGAGCAAAGCGGAGACAGCTGAAGCTGCCAACAGCTAATGCGAAAAGATCCAATATTATTGTGTCGCCCGCTAAATTCTCAATCATGCCTGTAACCCCTTAACGGGAGCCATAAAGGGTTTCCCTCATCTCTGCCATCTTCTTTCCCCAATCCTCTACTTCTTCGTCGGTTAATATATCTACTGAACCTCCCTGAAATTCCCCTTGAACTTCTCCCATCTTTTCCTCCATTATACCTTCGGTCTCAAGGTAAAATTCCTTTAAGCTCTCTAAGACCTCTTCATCAGCATTCCATAAACCTCTCTCCGCTGCCTCAAGAAGCCTCCTTTCTATCTCCTCCAAAGCCCAGGGGTTGTTCTCTTCGAAGAACTTCCGATTTTCTTTATCCAAGCAAAAAGTCCTTGCTATGTCGTTGAAAATCCAGTCATCAACCTCCTGTGTCGTTGACTCCCAGCCATATACCCTGCCTACACGGCTTGAAATATCACCAGCACCTTTGTATCCATGTTGCTTCATCCCCTCAATCCACTTGGGATTAAGAAGCTTTGTTCTTACTACTCTTCTTACTTCATCAGCAAGGCTTCTGGTCTCCACATTCTCCGGCTCCCTCGTATCTCCATAATAGGTTTTTACATCTCTCCCTGAGATATTCCTCGCCGCGCAGGTGATCCCTCCATGTGTTCCAAAGTAGCAGCCGCAGCCAAAAAGGTCATATTCATCGCTCACTGTCTTATTGTAAGTTACATCCACCGTTTTTAGATTTTGTGCCAGTTCTTTGTACGCTTCTTTTCCAAATATTCCTTTCCCATAAGCATAGGAATTCCAATAGATAAAGATATCAGAGAGATCCTTTTCCTCCTTCCAGGCGGAGGCATAGACAGCAAGCTGCACTCCGGCACCGTATGTCCCCGGCTTTGAAGAAAAAATCCTTAAGGTGGCATCTCGCCATTCCGGAGAATCTGGGTTTATTGTTTCTGGCGCCGTTCCTCCGCTGCGAAGCTTTTCCATTGCGTGCTTTCTCACAAAATTCATTTCCTCAGGCTCATCAAGTGAAGCCACTGCATAAGCTGCTTCGTCAAGAAGCTCGATGCAATTTGGGAAGTTATCCCTGGTTATTCCAGAAACCCTGATGGTAGCATCAATCCTCGGCCTTCCCAGCTCTTCCAGGGGTATAATTTCAAAACTCTTTACCCTTCCATTTAACTCCCAAACAGGTCTTACGCCCAGAAGATGCAT
>JAGXOF010000075.1 GCA_023660035.1 Dehalococcoidia bacterium LH_S1 | reverse complement strand
TGACGCATGGTAACACCTCTTTTGGATGGAATTGCCCTTTAGGCTCTTCAAAACAATCTGCCATGTATCACACTGAACGTCAAGTAATTTGACATTCTCGAGGGCGCCTAGTATACATCAAGGATTTTTATGCCCAATCGTGTTAAAGCATGTGCAAACAGACCTTGAATCCGGAAACCAAAATCGCTATCGCCTACACTCTCATGTAGATTGTGTAAAATTGAATACACTTTATAGTATTCATCATGTTTCAATATGTGGTCCTCCTTTTCTGTCAAACCTCGGAACGCGTATAATTGATGTCTCGTCTGTCTTGAAAAAGTTAGATAGAAGTGGGGTGAAGCGATCTTCTTCATGAGTACCTATAATTAGCTGAGCATGGTTAGCTGCGGTGCTTAATTCCTTTAATAAGAGTTCAATACGTTGCACATCAAAGCTTTGAGTTGGATCGTCAAGTAGAAGTAAATCGAGTCCCCATGCGTCTCTCTGAAAGCTGGAAAACACAAAATAGGGAACAAGTCGTAGAGCGTTTAATGCTTGCCCATTAAGAACTTGCTCTGGATCCAACGGAGAACGGTTGGGTTCGTCACTTAAAGCCACACGCACCAAAAGTTTAGGTGAAAGGTTACCGTTTTGTTCCCCTACCTCTATTTGAACTTGGTTAAAGGAAACTTGGTTGGTGAGATGATTATAAACTTCCGTCATCATTTCGTTGATGGGAGGAATAGCACTTTTTAAGACCCCTTTTAACTGGGAACCTAGT
This sequence comes from Dehalococcoidia bacterium LH_S1, assembly GCA_023660035.1. Taxonomy (GTDB): domain Bacteria; phylum Chloroflexota; class Dehalococcoidia; order SZUA-161; family SpSt-899; genus JAGXOF01. Next base: position 3,332 of record JAGXOF010000075.1, on the reverse strand, counting down.
ACATATCTTATTTCTTCCAAGCTTTCTCGAAATTCTGTTACCTCTGCAAAGCGTTCCTCTACAGGCTTTAATCCTGTTTCTAAAGCTGTCTCAAATCTCTGTTTTTTATTACGGTAGTGATGGAAGCGTATTTCTTCCCTCGCTTGTTCTATTTTACGCTCCCAATTTCGGTGATATTCTTGCTCTGACCCTAAACTTCGTTCTAACTCCGCTATTTGGTTTTCCAAATTCTTGAGAAAAGACACTATCTTCTCCGAAGTGAGTTCTTCTCTTTCAATATTTAGAGTTTCACAAAGCGAGCTTTCTATTTCTCCATAGTCATTTTGATATTGTCTGAGAGTTTGTTTTAAACCTTCGAGTTTGTCATCCAATTGTATAACTTTCTCAAGTAAAGTTTTAAGTTCATCGCGTCGTTGTGGACTGCACCCCTCTGACTGGACAGATAAGGTTAGGAGAGTCTAGCTAGGTACCTCCTTACTTTGTTGCATTAGCAGCATCTCCTCAAAATCATCCGGTGCTAGGTAGCCAAGTGCCGAATGGAGTCTCTTATGATTATATACATCATCCAGGAAATTGGGAAGCCTTTCTATCACGTCTTTATATGTCTCATATTCCCATAGATACACCTCCTCGTATTTGAGTGTTTTGAAGAAGCTCTCCATCATGGCATTCTCATAAGGGTTGCCCACCTTGGCCATGCTGATCTCAAAACCATGTCTCTTAAGCTCATCCACGTATTCAGTAGAGGCGTACTGCACTCCCTGGTCTGAGTGGTGGATAACACCTGGTCCAGGTTTACGTTTGGCTATTGCCACCCTGAGTGCCTCAAGAGTCAGCATGGCATCGATCCTTCTGGAGATGGCATAACCAATCACTCGTCGGGAATAAGCATCCAGTATTGCCGCCAGATAGACAAAACCAGTCTTAATACGAATGTAGGTGATATCGGCAATCCACACCTGATTCAAGCGGTTGATAACTATGCCCTTAATAAGATTAGGATGCCTGGGAAAGCAGTGGTTACTATTGGTGGTCGCTACCTTCTTCTGCTTGACCCGACACAAGAGGTCACTCTCCCGCATTAATCTCAGCACCTTCTTGCGATTCACCTGCCATCCGTCATGCTTAAGCTGCTGAGTAACCCGGCGATAACCATAACGGGGAAACTCAAGACAAATAGCCTCAATCCGGTCCATAAGGTCAGCTTCTAGCTTTACCTCATTAGAGCTCTTAGCCTTAGCTTTATAGTAGAAACTGCTTCTGGCAAGGTTCATCAGTCTACACCCCCTTCGGATACTGCTGATGAGCTTCTTCCATTTGGTGATAGCCTCCCGTTTCCTTGGGACAGGCTGAGGCTGTTCTGCAACCCCCTTTTTAGAAACTCATTCTCCAGAGTCAGCCGGCCCACTAATCTCTCCAGCTTTGCCAGCCTGTCGTTCAAAGCAGCTTTCTCGGTAGGCTCATTATTAAACTTCCCTCGGCTATATTGCGCCTTCCAGTGGTAAAGCAGACTTGATGAGATGTTGTATCTACGGCAGAGCTGAGCAGGACTTGACTCACCACTCAGCAATTCCTCGATTGCCTGTCTTTTATAGTAAGTTGCCTTAAGCTCCATAATGCGGTATACTTAAGCCATTATGAAGGGAGACAAGATACAGATAAATGATCCTGAACTTGTAGAGGAATTGTTGAAAAGGGAGGTGGACTTCAGTGTTTGGAAGAAGATCAGGGTCTTGAACGCTTTGGCAAACTGCAAGACATCTTTTGAGCAAGCAGCGAGGCTGTTCGATGTGCCTCATTCTACAGCTTATGAGTGGATAAGAAAGTGGAACAAAGACGGATATGATGGGCTGCTATTCAAGCATGACTCAGAAAGAGGCAGGGCATCAAAGCTTAGTGATGAGAACGTGAGATGTATGGAGGAGCTACTTAAGGAGAAGGACTATTGGCAAACCTCAGAGGTAATGGAACTTATAGTAGAGAGATTTGGTGTGAGATTATCTCACCACCAGGTAAGGAGGATTCTGAGAGGCAAGCTCAGGATGAATTTCTCCAAGCCGTATCCGAAGGATTACAGAAGGCCGGATAATGCAGAGGAGTTACTGAGTAAGCAATTGGAGTTAAGCTACAAGTATTTGATGGAGGCGAAAGGCTACCGATTTGAGGAGATAGCTGTTGGGTTTGCAGATGAGAGTGCACCACAACTCACAGCCAACACGGTAAGGGTATGGAGCTTTGGCAAACCGGAGATGAAGAAAAACACGCAGAAGATGAAAGCTAACACAGTGGGCTTTTACGCCTTAAGGGGCACGAGCGTTCGAGAGTTTACAGCCGATTCAAAAACAGAGAACTTTGTAGGGTTTCTCATTCTCTACTCACAAGGCCAGGAGAGTGCGAGAGGAAGCAGAAGGCATGGGGATATATCTAACGTATCTGCCGCCATATTCCCCAGATCTCAATCCAATAGAGTTTATCTGGAAGAGCATAAAGAGGGTAGTTTCTGTAAGTTTTGTAAAACATCTGGATAATCTCAAGCAAATATAGTAAGTTGCATTAACCTCCATAATGTAGTATAATTAAGCCATTATGAAGGGAGACAAGATACAGATAAATGATCCTGAACTTGTAGAGGAATTGTTGAAAAGGGAGGTGGACTTCAGTGTTTGGAAGAAGATCGGGGTCTTGAACGCTTTGGCAAACTGCAAGACATCTTTTGAGCAAGCAGCGAGGCTGTTCGATGTACCTCATTCTACAGCTTATGAGTGGATAAGAAAGTGGAACAAAGATGGATATGATGGGCTGCTATTCAAGCATGACTCAGAAAGGGGCAGGCCATCAAAGCTTAGTGATAAGAACGTGAGATGTATGGAGGAGCTACTTAAGGAGAAGGACTATTGGCAAACCTCAGAGGTAGTGGAACTTATAGCAGAGAGATTTGGTGTGAGATTATCTCATCACCAGGTAAGGAGGATTCTGAGAGGCAAGCTCAGGATGAGTTTCTCCAAGACGTATCCGAAGGATTACAGAAGGCCGGATAATGCAGAGGAGTTACTGAGTAAGCAATTGGAGTTAAGCTACAAGTATTTGATGAAGGCGAAAGGCTACCGATTTGAGGAGATAGCCCTTGGGTTTGCAGATGAGAGTGCACCACAAATCACAGTCAACACGGTAAGGGTATGGAGCTTTAGCAAACCGGAGATGAAGAAAAACACGCAGAAGATGAAAGCCAACACAGTGGGCTTTTACGCCTTAAGGGGCACGAGCGTTCGAGAGTTTACAGCCGATTCAAAAACAGAGAGCTTTGTAGGGTTTCTCAGAAGGGTGAGGGAGGA
>JAGXOF010000074.1 GCA_023660035.1 Dehalococcoidia bacterium LH_S1 | reverse complement strand
TACATCGAGGTTTTAACAAGTTTCGTACCTGGAGCTTGCCCCAAACCCTTTTTTTTGTAGGAAGTCGGGAAAGAGCGTTTGAATCGTCGCTTCCACTACGACTTCTCCTACTACTTTTGACTTTCAATGTAAATTCCCCCGCGCTCCAGCCGACGTCGGCGCTGTCGCGCTGACGTCGGCTGGAGCGCCTTGTTCGGCATTCTTCCCTTCGTGATAATTTGCCATGAATTCTGAGAGCACCCCCATAAGTTCTGCCGCCAGGTTGGGATCAACGAACTCGGGGCTCGTGCAAACAGAAACAATATCTGGCTTCGGCCACCAGGCAGGGCGGTTAGGCCCATAGCTGAACCTGCATCGCAATGAGTTCCACGTTTCGTCTTCAAGCCACATACCGGGCGAGTCGATGGAATGCTGCACCAACCAATGCACTCGGCACTGGGGCCACAAACGCATAGCATGGAATATAAAGTTGGCAATGTTGGTTTGCTGTCGTTGGTCCATCATGTCATGATGCTCATCAACATGAAGAATGTGCGATGGTGCGATGCCATTTCCATGCCATTTTTTCCCCCATCGCGCAAATGCGTGATTGTGACGCTCCACAACCATTGACACTGGACAGGCTGCCCAGTTGAGCAATTGCTCGAGGCGGTGAGCGGCGTCTGGCATAAGGTTGAAGTAATCGAGGTCGATATCAAGGATGGAGTACATCGGTCTCCTATCTTCTGGTAACAGTTTAGTTTTGCAAAAAATCTCCGTTTCTCAGAGGGGTTTGTGGTAAACTTGGGCTAGCCGTCTGCATGCCCTGTATTTATATAACAACAACACATGCTTATAGGTTAGGAGTTTGTGTTCATTTCGTTAATGGATACATTTCTTGACTTGTATCGAGCAAATGGTTAATATGAGGAGAACTACTCGGATAGCTCTCGTTTCTTCAGCACTCTCCTCAATACCTTGCCTACTTCAGTCTTGGGAATCTCATCTATGAACTCAACGAGTCGGATTCTCTTATAAGATACGAGCTTTCCCTTGCAGGAATCGAGAATATCATCCTGGGAAGAGGTATGGCCAGTTTTAAGTACCACATATGCCTTGGGGACTTCACCAGCTAGCTGGTCTGGTTTGCCCACTACTGCACATTCCTGGATGTCCGGGTGCTCGTACAGGACAGATTCAAGTTCCCCAGGAGCAATGGTGTAGCCTTTGTACTTTATTATCTCCTTCTTCCGGTCAACGATTTCAAAGTACCCTTCCGTGTCCATAGTTGCTAGATCCCCGGTATGCAACCATCCCTGCCGCAACGTCTCCTCAGTCTCCTCAGGGCTGCCGCGATATCCCTTCATCACCTGCGATCCCTTTATTATCAACTCACCTACCTCGCCTGGAGGCATCTCGGTTTTGCCTGTCTCTTCATCCATTATCCTGGCGTCGGTATCCATGATAGGTATGCCTATGGTTCCTGGCTTTACCCTAGCTGGAGGGGAATCATGGGTTTCCGGGCTCGCCTCGCTTAGGCCATATCCTGTGAGCATCTTGACCCCCGTTATTCGTTCCCACTTTTCCTTTATCTCAGGGGGGATCAACATAGCTCCGGCCTTTACATACTTCAGGCTGGAAAGGTCGTATTGATTAAGGGCCGGGCTGCTGACGAGCATGGTGAACATGGATGCAACTCCGTAGAGGACAGTGGCCTTTGAATTTTGAATAGCACCAAGCAGGTCATGCGCATCGAAGCGAGACAATGTAATAACATGGGCCCCGGAATATATTGGAGAATTCACGCATGTGCAGGCACCCCAGCTATGGTAAAACGGTAGAACCCCCATGATTACCTCTTCCGAACTCCATCCCAACCAGGTTGCATTCTGGATCGCATTAGCTACCAGGTTGTAGTGCGTTAGCATTGCCCCTTTTGGCAAGCCAGTGGTGCCGCCGGTGTATTCTATGGCAGCTATATCTTCCTCCGGATTGACCGTGATACTCGGCACATCAGGGAGCGAAGTGCTAAGGACTTCATCCAGCGATATAGCTCCATCAGAGCTTTCCGATCCACTCTCAGCCGTTATGAGCACTTTGAGGTTGGTCATTTCCTTGATTCTGGCAGCTGTAGCCCGGAATTCCTCATTTGTTATGATGACGAAAGCGTTGCAGTCGTTAACCTGATGTGCCAGCTCCTCGTCGGTATAAAGGGGATTCGCCGGGCTCACAATTCCGCCAGCCTTCAATATGCCGTAATATCCTATGACGAAGTCCACGCTGTTGGATAAGAAAAGAACTCCGCTGTCTCCTTCCTTCATACCCTGTCCCGCCAGATATGCTGCTACTTTGTTGGTTGCTTCATCCACTTGTTCGTAGGTTACAGACTTACCTGATGAAGTAAAAGCGGTTCTATCCGGGTAGTTTGCACGCGCGTTCGATAGAAACTCAAAGAGCGGTATCTCGGGGTAATCCAGGCTTCGAGGTACTCCCTCCGGCCATACCTTAAACCATGGCCTATCCTCTGGCACCTTTTGCTTCATTTCAACCCCCTATTGAACCGCCATTGAATGATCAGAATTGGCTTATGCACTTGATACAAGGAAAGCAAGCACGCATGTAAGCTCTTATCGACTCATTCAGCAGGTGGGACTTGTGCTCCCGTATTCGCATACTCGCAAATGGCGTCACACAGCGCTCAAGGTTTCTACAGCCTCGCAGTCTCATAAAGCCCATATGGGCCCAATGTCCGACTATCTGAGGCCATCCTCCTTCTTCGCCTCCTCTTTGGTAAGACCTCCGATCCTCGGCAAAGGACGACCTGAATCGGTTACCACAACTGCCACTACGATCTCATCCGCCCGAGGGGCATCGGATACGGATGCTTCTACAGAGTCGAAGTGAGTGCGTACAAACGCAGCATCTTTATAGTGTAAAGGTAGGTCTATCCTTGTGCCTGCTGGCCCTATCTTGTTTGCCGATGGGATGATAGCCTTTCCTCCGCCAAGAGCTTCCCGGAAAGGTTTGCCAAGCTTCGGGTGGAGAATAGCAGCGGCATGCTCAATTTCTCCATCAGTGCCTACGATAGCCCCTTTGCCATAGCTTTCAGCCTCCCCTAGCTCAATCCCCAAGGCTTCTCTTGCCTTCGAGCCCAACAAGGTGCCTAGCTCCTCCCCAGCATCCATCAGTTCTTGAAGATCTTCATGATACTTTCCTTCGAAGGGGTTCTTGATAACTGCCAATGCCGTAGCTCGCCTCACCGGCTTTGGTAAATCCTTCCCCATTTCTGTCTTGATCTCTTCTACAGTGGTAACTAGCTTTCTGATTTCCATTCATTTCCTCCTATAAATAATTTCTCATAGCTGTACAGATTGATCCCTACTCCATGCTCTATCTAGCACCTCCCTGCTTAACTTTACCTCTGTTTTAACTCCTTTATCCTGTGCTCAAGTACTCCTAAAGGTAGTACATGCCCCTTAACCGAAAGGATAGCTCCATAAATAAGTCCTCGATCTATCAACCATTGAGCTCTTGTTTGTCCGTTTATCAATGCCTGCCGAACCTCCGAGTCCGAGAGATTACCCACCGAAACCGTAATCTGCCTTCCTGGAATATCAGTATCTGGATAGACCCTTTCTGCCCAATCCTTTTGAACCTTCGGAGAATCAACGACGGTCTCATTCCCCAAATACGTCGCAAACACATCCGCCACAGAGGCTCGGCTAGCTAAAACAGTAACCGAATTAGCCACCCCTAGAGTAAAGCTTCTCCCCCCCATACCACTGGTGCAGACACCACAATTGCCCTTGACGGGAACAACATAATCAACCTGCCTCCTAGCAAGATCCGAGCATAATCCTACTTCGACTTCCGCTTCTTCTCTAGACCGGATGGATATATCCCCCCCATTATTCACAGTAATTCTAGTAGCCCCAGCATCAACCACGGAATCAGCTATTAGATCAGATATCGTACCAGCTACTGCGGCCATCGGGGTGAAGCCTGCTTCATTTACGATTTGAGCTGCGGATATCATTTCCGGCACGATTTCGGGGTAGGCGCTTAGTGCCTAACATCGACAAAATGTTGTCGATGTGACTCCAATATTGGAGTGTGCGAATATGTTCTCCATTTCCATCTGGATATTGCGATAATGGCTGTCTAT
>JAGXOF010000073.1 GCA_023660035.1 Dehalococcoidia bacterium LH_S1 | reverse complement strand
TAACAAGTTTCGTACCTGGAGCTTGCCCCAAACCCTTTTTTTGTAGGAAGTCGGGGCATAGGCTACTAATGTTCTCTCCTGTCATATAGGAAGCGATTCTTTAGTACAGTTGAAAGGCGTGGGTCCCCATGTCGTTGTCGTAAATCCCATCTGAGTTCGGCGGTCAATCTCCGTAACACGATCAGAGCCGAGAGGCCGGCAAGTGTCCAGACGATTGCTGCTTCGCGGTGAAGGCCTAAAGCAACCAGAGGCAACACCAAGAAACCGACCAGCATCCCCAGAGGCAAGTAATCGGACACGCCAGCGAATTCGAGGCGATCTCCTGCCTCCTTCCCCCGTTTTTTAATGGAGGAGCCCAGACGCATAAATGCGCTGGCTGCAATAGGCACGGCCGCAATGCCCATAACAATGGGGGCAATGCCAAATGCGGCTCCAATACCGGTAGTATTACCCCGTTCCTTGCCTCGAAACCATATAAAAATGGGCCACATCTGCCCGGCCGCAACGGCAAGCCCGGAGAGTCCTATAACCAGAGTATCGAGCCCGAGCCCCCATGCGACCACAGGCGGAACAGGCCCCTTCACCAAATCCCAAAATACTCCGGCAAAGCCTTCAACATATCCGACCTTGTGCCAGAGTGCGTGGTGCATATCGTGCTCATGGCTCAGGTCATGGCCCTTAGCCCTGGCCATCCATTGCAATACCGGCAGCGAGCCGAAGAGATATGCTCCCAGCACAAAAAGGATATCAATTAGCATTTTTAAGATCCTCCTTGTTTACCCCTGACCCGGACGAGCCGGAACCAAAAAGCACTCCGGGAAATTTCAATGACCAAATCACAAGCTCCAAACAAATTCCAATTCTCAAATGTCCAAAATCGCCTTCGCTGCAGGCAGATTGGTCATTGGTTATTCGGTCATTGAGATTCGTTTGGAAAGGTGTTGACTTTGCTAATCACTTTAAACCTCCCTGGCAAAGCCTGTAGTCGCTCTCCGTATCAATATCCTCGATAATGCTTTGAGAGTTCATCTCTATCTCAAGCACGTCTCCAGGATGCCTCTCAACTATATGTTTTCCTCCGGTGTCGCCTTTCAGGTTAAGAAGTTCCTGTTTGCACTTCATATCGAATATTACAGGGTGCCCTCTAACGCCTTTGTTCGTCGGCACTGTGATACCGGGTTTGCTCTCCCTGTGTGCTTCTATTAACCGGTTGATAATTTTTCCATCTATCCACGGTTGGTCGCCCAATACGATCATCACGGCTTTTGTTTCACGCGGCACCTGCCTTAGACCACATTTTATGGATGAGCTTATGCCCTGTCGGAAGTTAGGGTTTATCGCCACCTTAATGGATTCAGCATGCACTTGCTCAGCTATATGATCAGCCTGGTACCCAAGTACCAGTGTTATTTCGTCCACATTGGACCTTTGCACGTGGTCGATTACCTGGCCAAGTATGGTGGTAGTTTGAAGGGGAAGGATCTGCTTCGGTTGCCCCATGCGTTTGGATCCCCCCCTCCCAGTATTATCGCCGAAACCGGTGAGGATGATTTTTCTGTAATTGCTATGCCTCCTACATGTGGTGGATTCCCCATCTGTGACTGTCAAAAGTGCTTTCTTAAAGTCTGAAATGCTATATGGCACCCTCTTAGCCCAGGATTTATGATACAGTATTTGCTTTATATATGAAAGAGAGCTTGCGTTGACAGGGACTACTTGTATTGATATCCTTAGATGATGAGGGTTACATCGGGTTCCTAGATAAGCAATATATGCGCCGCTATATCAATCGTTCGGATCGCGAGGCTCTTCCTAGTTAGATGGGTTAGGAGTTTGTCCTCACTTATGACAAGGCAGCGAAAACTTGATGCCTGAGAATTCACTTACCATTCAGCAGATACCCCTTGGAGAGGGGTCCTTTCAATCATTAAGGTCATCGACGCATTCGGGGGCACACTGTACAAGAGATGGCGCATCTACGATCTGCCGCTTAAGTGACAACGCCCCGTGTTCCATTCCACAAAGATACGCCGCTGTTTGACCCTTCTGCTTACCCATTAGAGGGGAGAGCCCTTTTGAGATGTGTGGGATGTATTGACCATTGGTATTTTCCAAGAGGCTCTGTCACTTCTAAGTGTTGGTAAGGCATAAAGACAACGATCCTGAGGCATCCAGAAGGAATTGGTCGGGGGTGGCCATGGTCTCTTTTTGCTCGATCCACCGAAACCAGCCGAGGTAATTCGTAAGATACCTGGTCGCCACGCCCTTAAAGTGACGCATCCAAGCCTTTAGCCGGCTGTGATAGGCGTTGACGTTCTGGATGTGGAAGACCTTGTCAACAACACGATTGCCCTTTGTAAGATTGATAGGTCTATGAGTTATACCAGCGGTACTAGCAAAAGCTCGGTATGCAGGATGGCCATCGCTGCAAAGCAAAGTGTCATGGCTCAGAGTATGTGGCAATGCTTTCGTCACCGTTTCACAGCACTGAGCGTATCGAGTAACCAGTCAGTAGCCGCTCCAGTACGATCACGGGCCACTAAAATACAGACTTGTTCATTACTTCGGTCGCGCCGGGACATTCAAGAACCGATGCTGCCAACGAAACGACGTGTTGCGGTGTATCCCAGAGAGTTCAGCACTCTTTCGAATGCTCTTGCCTTCGCGCATTGCTTCGGCAAACTCGCGCCACCGTTCTTTGTACCTCAAACGTGCTAGAGGTGTCCCGGTCAGGAGGTTGAACGTCCTCCCGCATTTTCGGCACCGAAACCGCTGAACCCCCTGACTTTGTCCCCAGCGCACTGGGTCGCTCGTACCACAGTGAGGACATTGAGGCAAGCTCCCATCTGCTCGCTCAAGCAAACGTGTCTCGCCTTGTTCATGCTCCATATTCCCGATCTTGTCCAGCAGGCGCTGGCGCTGTGATGGCGTTAGATTGTCAATGCTCCCAATCAGTTCTTGAAACTTGCTATCTCGCATGCATTACCCCCGTACCAACTCCAGACTCTCCCTTACTTTAGCGGGTTCCATGCGGATGGTCAACATCTAACGGTGACAGAGCCTTTCAGAAGACACCCCACCCAATAAGTGAGAGCTTCCCACTTTCAAAGATCCCATAGCAGGGGGATTTAATTCTTACGATCATGAAGGCTATAATATAGTAAAAAGGAGGTGTTATGAAAGTTACTATAATTTATGACAATACCGCTTTCAGGGAAGATCTCCAGCCTGATTGGGGTTTTGCCGCTTTGGTTGAGGTTGAGAACACCCCTAAGATCCTATTCGATACCGGGGCCGACGGGAAAGTTTTGCTGGACAACATGGAAAAACTGGGATTAGACCCGGCTACGATCGAGGAGGTCTTTATTTCCCATGCCCATTTTGACCACACCGGAGGAATCCCCGAATTCTTGAAAGCCAATCAAAAAGCTAAATTCTATGTTCCTCCCTCTTTTCGCGGGCCGGGTAACAGGGATGTTATTTCGGTGGCAGGGCCAAGCAAGATCTACGAAAATGTGATTTCCACAGGTGAACTGGACGGAATAGAACAATCCATGGGAGTCATAACTGATAAGGGAATCATCGTGATCGATGGCTGCTCCCATCCTTATATGGGTCACATTCTGGATGCAGCCCGACAGTTTGGGGAAGTCTATGGAATAATCGGGGGATTGCACGGGTTCAGTGAATTTGAACTATTTAAAGGGCTGAAACTGATCTGCCCTACCCACTGTACTCAGCACAAAGCAGAGATTAAAAGTCTATACGCTCAAGAATATATCGAAGGAGGAGCCGGAAGAGTCATCGAGATCTAACCCATCTTTACCATTTCCGTGCTTGGGGCACTACACTTCCCCCGCACACCAGGCATGGCTTTGGCCATAATTGCTATTGGGCACTACAGGGAGCACTCAGCTTCGAAATTAGCCACAATCGAAGCTACCTGAAAGCTTAGGGACCAACAAAGTGGTAAACTTGGGCTGAGTTCCTTCCCCAATAAAGATTAAAGGCGATATACTCCCCGTCAGGAGACCATGAAATTTCTCCTTCGCTCGCTGAGTTGTGGGTAAGTAGGGCCAAACCTGAGCCATTGGCATTCACGACATAAGTTTCTTCACTTCCGTTACGGCTCGATCTGAAGGCAACGTGTTCTCCATCGGGAGACCAGATGGGGTGTCTGTCACTGGCATGATTATGGGTAAGGCGTTCCTTATTTGAACCATCGGCATTCATAACATAGATTTCATTATTCCCATGTTGGTCAGACACAAAAGCAATATGTTCTCCGTCAGGGGAGTAGGAACAATCAGTATCATGGGCCTGATTTGCGGAAGGGTTTGTTAAGTTCGATTGTTTTTGTCCAACGGAAGACGTGCCCCTCTTCGTTGAATTTCCGGATATAGTTCATGATAGCTGATACCAGTGCTT